>NZ_JAPCIV010000006.1:0-150734 GCF_027707585.1 Aeromonas sp. QDB39
GAAGAGGGATTTGGTGATCAGATCACCGTCTCAACCATAAGTTCAATTCAGGTCACTCTGATTTGGGAAACAACGCCGGTGGAAATCCCTCGGCAGCCGGCTCTGCATCAAGCGGATCGAGGTGTACGGCAATTCGGAAGGGAGCAAGGCCGGGGTCAAGGTATACGGCCGCAAATAAGCAAAGGGCGGGGCAAATCCCCGCCCAGCTTTTATTTCTTCGGACGAAACGGCTTGATGACGGTCTCGTCGCACTCGAGATAGGGGCCTTCCATCAAATCGATGCAGTAGGGGATGGCGGGGAAGACCGCATCCAGGCACTCGCGGATCGACTTGGGCTTGCCCGGCAGGTTGACGATGAGCGAGCTGCCGCGCAAGCCGGCAGTCTGGCGCGACAGGATGGCGGTCGGCACAAACTTGAGGGATTCGGCCCGCATCAGCTCGCCAAAGCCCGGCATCATCCGATCGCACACCGCCTCGGTGGCCTCCGGGGTGACGTCCCGCTTGGCCGGCCCGGTGCCGCCGGTGGTGACGATGAGGCTGCACTGCTCCTGGTCCGCCAGCCGGATCAGGGTCGCTTCGATCAGCTCCTGTTCATCTGGGATCACCTGATAGACGGGCTCCCACGCCGAGGTCAAATATGCGTTCAGCGTGTCGATGATGGCCTTGCCGGACAGGTCTTCATAGATGCCTGCACTGGCGCGATCGCTGACGGTGACGATACCGATTCTTGCCTTGCTCATGGTCTGCTCTTGGTTGCCGCTATAAGTGGCAAATAAAATAACATAATCAGCAAGATATGTTAAACCAGCCGGATGGTGGCGCGAAGGCGAGCGTCAAATGGCAAACCATATTGGCAGCCTCCTTTCAATAAGACATAACATCGGCATATTGCCGTGCCAAAAATGTATAAACGAACCCACCATTGATATTCAGGAATAATCGGTTGATCCATAACGAATAACCCGCCAGAGGTCCCGCCGTGCCGTCATCTTTTGGCGCAAGAGGAGGGGAAAGCGGGCTGGGCAGATTGAACCGCGGCGGGGTTCGGCTTATATAACTCCATATGCGATTGGTGAAAATATGAACCGATTGTTGTTGTTTGAGTATCACCATGCAGCGGCTGGCCGCGGGAGGGCATATGGAGTTGCCTGATTTTGATACCTTGAAACGGTTGGCGGTGGCGGAGCCCGAGCGGCTCGACGAGTTGCTGCAGCAGCAGATTGAGGGGCTGATCGACCGGGTCAGCCCGCAGCAGCAAATGCGTCTGCGCGGTCTGCAATTTCGCATCGACTGTCAGCGTCAGCTGGCCAAAAACAACCTGGACAGCTGCATCCGGATTGCCGCCATGATGCACGACTCCTTTTATTCCATGCGTTGTGAAATGGTTCATCTCAATAGTCCTGATTACGCTGAACCACTGCCGGAATATAAGGAGGACAATGTCCTCTATTTCAGCGATTATTACCGCAAGAAAAAATAATATTATTCCAGAGTGATTATTGAAATATATTCCCGTTATTCTGCGCAGTTGCCGGGTGAGGCCGGCTGACGAACGTTGAACAGTTTGGCGTGATTTGTAATCCATTTGATGTATTTTTGTGTCGCCTTTTATTTTATTTGAGTTTGGTTATTGGCGTGATATGTGTAGATGTATGGCGCCGATTGTTAGGCTAATATGGCGAGACTTTTTTAATTTGCTACGACTCGAAGGGATTATGAGAAGTATCACACCAAGACGGGTGCTGTCGCGGGAGCAGCAGACGGAAATCACCCGCATTATCGTCAAGGTGGGCCAGATGCTGGCCCAGTTCGGCGCCGAGAGTCGCATAATCGAGCAGACCACGGTCCGGCTCGGCATGGCGCTCGGGCTGGAGAGCGTCGAGATGGCCATCTCCTCCAGCGCCATCGTGCTCACCAGCCTCTATCAGGGCAGTTGTGTCACCACCACCCGGCGGGTGCGCGAGCATGGCATCAACATGCAGGTGGTGTGCGAGATCCAGCGCATCTGCATCATGGCGGAGAAGGAGCTGATCGGGGCGCGGGAAGTGCGTCAGCGGCTCGATGCCATAGTGCCGTTTCACTATCATCCCTGGCTGGTGGTGCCCATGGTGGGACTCTCCTGCGGCGCCTTCAGCCTGCTGTTTGGCGGTGACTGGCCCATCTTCCTGGTAACCTGCTTCTCGGCCTCGGTCGCCATGCGGGTGCGTCAGCTGATCGCCCGCCATCACCACAGCCCCCTCATCAACTTTGCCGCCACCGGTTTCATTGCCACCCTGCTCGCCTCCAGCGCCACCTTCTTCAACTGGGGGGCGCAGCCCTATCTCGCCATGGCGGCCAGTGTACTGCTGCTGGTGCCGGGCTTTCCGCTCATCAACGCGGTCTCCGACATGGTGAAGGGTTACTTCAACATGGGGCTGGCCCGCTGGGGCACGGCGACCCTGCTGACCATCAGCGCGGCGATAGGAATTATTCTCGCCATGTCGGTGACCGGCATCTGGGGGTGGAAGGTATGATGGATTTCATCTGGCTGCTGGCCAAGGATGCCTTCTGGTCGGCCATTCCGGCGGTGGGGTTTGCCATGCTGTTCAACGTGCCGCCACGGATGTTGAAGTACTGCGCCATGGGCGGCGCGCTGGCTCACAGCCTGCGCACCCTGCTGATCCATCAGGGCATGCCCATCGAGTGGGCCACCCTGGCGGCGGCGACCACGGTCGGCTTTGTCTGCGTCTACTGGTCGCGCCGGCTGCTGGCACCGCGCCCGGTGTTCAGCGTTGCCTCCATCATCCCCATGATCCCGGGCAGCTATGCGTTCAAGGCGATGATCGCGGTGGTAGAGCTCAATATCTCCGGGGTGACCATGGAGCTTATCCAGAGCGCGGTGGAAAACGGCCTCAAGGCGCTGTTTATCGTGGGGGCCCTGAGTTTCGGTTTGGCGATCCCCTCTCTGGTCGTGTACCGTAACCGCCCCATTATCTGACCGACGGTTCGAGAGGTTGACCCCATGATGATTTCCATGATTGCCGCCATGGCCCACGATCGGGTGATAGGGCTGGACAACCAGATGCCCTGGCACTTGCCGGCGGATCTGGCCCACTTCAAGCGGGTGACCCTGGGCAAGCCGGTGCTGATGGGGCGCAAGACCTTTGAATCCATCGGACGGCCGCTGCCTGGCCGCCGCAATCTGGTGATCAGCCGCAACCCCGACTACCGGGCCGACGGCGTGGAGGTCATCGATTCGGTGGAGGCGGCGCTGGCGTTGCTGGCCGGCAGCGACGTGGCCGAGCTGATGGTGATCGGGGGCGGTCATCTCTACGGTCAGCTGCTGCCACGGGCCGACAGACTCTATCTGACCCGCATCGATCTGGCGGTGGAGGGGGATACCCGTTTCCCGGCCTTCGACGAGGGCGACTGGTCCTGCATCGAGCGTGAGTCACATCAGCCCGACGAGAAGAACCCCCACTCCTACTGTTTCGAGACCTGGCAGCGGCGCTGACGGGCGACGTTACCGCTCTGGCAGATAAAAGGCCCCTTGTGTTGCACAAGGGGCCTTTTTGTTGCCCTTAGCTGCCGCGCGAGGGATGAATGGAGCCGTTGGTCAGGGTATCGATTGACCTGCGCCCTGTCTGTTTTTCTCCCTAAAGTGGACCTAAAAAATCATTAGCCATCTAATTATTTTTTGCCATTGTCAGATGCGCGAGGTGCCTTCCTTGTTTGGCGCATATTCTTGGCCTTTTCCCGGCTTTATTTCTCAATCGTTCAGGTGTTTAGATTGAATTCATTTGCATTTCATGGCTTGATACAGGGTCTTTTACCATCTTTTGATGAATTTTTATGGTGTTAAATAACCCTTAAAAATCAATGAATTATGATTTTATCTTTTTGTTTGGACTCTTTTGGTTCTTTTGTTTTGGCTGAAAATTACTTAGTGTTAAAAGTAATTGGCTCACGTTCGACGGTTTGCCAGGCAAGTCGTCGGCCAAGAAAAAAGGACAATATGACAGTCAAACTCGAGGTTAAATCACTCTACAAAATCTTCGGCGATCAGCCGGAAAAAGCGTTCAAATTGCTGGCGAAAGGGCATGACCGCGCCAGTATCCTGCAAAAAACCGGGCAGACTCTGGGGGTCCAGGATGTCAATCTGGCCATCGACGAAGGGGAGATCTTCGTGGTGATGGGCCTCTCCGGCTCGGGCAAATCTACCCTAGTGCGTCTCTTCAACCGGCTGATCGAGCCGACCCGCGGCCAGGTGCTGATCGATGGCGAGGACATCGCCGCCATTTCCGACAGCGAGCTGCGTCAGGTACGGCGCAAGAAGATCAGCATGGTATTCCAGTCCTTCGCCCTGATGCCGCACCTGAGCGTGCTGGAAAACACCGCCTTCGGGCTGGAGCTGGCCGGTGTGCCGCTGGCGGAGCGCCAGCAGAACGCCCGTCAGGCGCTCCATCAGGTGGGTTTGGGTCAGTGGACTGATGCCTTCCCCGATGCCCTCTCCGGCGGTATGAAGCAGCGGGTCGGCCTGGCCCGGGCACTGGCCAACGACCCCGACATCCTGCTGATGGACGAGGCTTTCTCCGCGCTGGATCCGCTGATCCGCACCGAGATGCAGGACGAGCTGCTCAAGCTGCAGGCCAGCCAGCAGCGCACCATCGTCTTTATCTCCCACGATCTGGACGAGGCGATGCGCATCGGCGATCGCATCGCCATCATGCAGGACGGCCAGCTGGTGCAGGTTGGTACCCCGGACGAGATCCTCAACCAGCCCGCCAACGACTATGTGCGCGCCTTCTTTCGCGGGGTGGATCTGGCCAACGTGTTCAGCGCGCGCGATGTGGCCAGCCGCAAGCAGATGCCGCTCATCAAGAAGCACACCACCGACGGGCCGGGTAACGCCCTGCGCCAGCTCAAGGAGCAGGAGCGGGAGTTCGGTTACGTGGTGGATCGCCGGCGTCGCTTCATCGGGGTCGTCTCGGTGGAGTCGCTCGGTCAGGCGGTCAGGGCCAAAGGCAGCCTGGAGCAGGCGCTGCTGGCAGACATCCAGCCCATTCTGGCGGACACCGCCCTCAACGAACTGATCAGCCAGGTGGCGGCCGCCCCCTGTCAGGTGCCCGTGGTCGAGGAGGATGGCACTTACCTGGGCCTCATCTCCAAGGCCAACCTGCTGAACACCCTGGACAGGAGTACCCCGGCATGAAGCGGATGAATCCCCATTTTTTACTGAGCGGGCTGCTGGCCCTGGTGCTGCTGGCGAGCCCCTCCCTGCGTGCGGACGAGGCTGCAGCCGACCCCTGGGGGGCCAGTGCGGCCGCCACCGAGGTTGCCGATCCCTGGGGTAGTACCGACACTGAGGCGACCGACTGGCAGAACCAGATCGAGGCGGTCGACACCACTGCCGCCGTCGACTGGCTGGACCCCTTCCAGCAGGCGCTGGTGCCGCTGGATAGCTGGGTCGAGGGCGGTATCGGCTGGCTGGTGGACAACCTGCGTCCCGTGTTTCAGCTGATCCGTGCGCCGGTGGAGCTGGCGCTGGGCGGCATGACCCATCTGCTGCAGACGGTGCCCTCCACCCTGATGATCGGCCTGCTGACCCTGATCGCCTGGCAACTGGTGAACGGTCGCATGGCGCTGGGAACCC
This sequence comes from Aeromonas sp. QDB39, assembly GCF_027707585.1. Lineage (NCBI taxonomy): Bacteria > Pseudomonadati > Pseudomonadota > Gammaproteobacteria > Aeromonadales > Aeromonadaceae > Aeromonas > Aeromonas sp. QDB39. Next base: position 5,633 of record NZ_JAPCIV010000006.1, read on the forward strand.
TGTTCTCGCTAGTGGTGGTGGGGCTGATCGGCGCCTGGTCCGATGCCATGGTGACCCTGTCGCTGGTGCTGACCTCGCTGTTCTTCTGCGTGCTGATCGGGCTGCCGGTCGGCATCCTGCTGGCGAGGAGCGAGCGACTGTCGCGCTGGACCCGGCCGCTGCTGGATGCGATGCAGACCACGCCGGCCTTCGTCTACCTCATCCCCATCGTCATGCTGTTTGGCATCGGCAACGTGCCCGGGGTGGTGGTGACCGTCATCTTCGCGTTGCCGCCGATGATCCGACTGACCATGCTGGGCATTCGCCAGGTGCCCGCCGATCTGGTGGAGGCGGCCCACTCGTTCGGCGCCAGCCCCTCCCAGCTGCTGTTCAAGGTACAGCTGCCGCTCGCCATGCCCACCATCATGGCCGGGGTCAACCAGACCCTGATGCTGGCGCTCTCCATGGTGGTGATCGCCTCCATGATCGCGGTGGGGGGCCTCGGCCAGATGGTGCTGCGCGGCATTGGCCGGCTCGACATGGGGCTCGCCTCCATCGGCGGCCTCGGCATCGTGCTGCTGGCCATCGTGCTCGACCGCCTGACCCAGGCCATGGGACAGCCGGATCGCAGCCGTACCGGCCGCTGGTATCAACGCGGCCCCGCCGCCCTGCTGCTGCGCCTGCTCGGCCGCGACAAGTCTATCGATTACAAAGGAGTAAATGCATGAGACTCATCACCAAGACGCTGACCCTGGGGTCCCTGCTGTTGAGCTCCCAACTGCTCGGCCCGCTCGCCATGGCCAGCACCGAGCTGCCGGGGGAGGGCGTGCGTGTCCAGCCCCTGCAGAGCTCGTTGCCGGAGGAGAGCTTTCAGACCCTGCTGGTCAGCAAGCTGATGGCGCGCCTCGGCTATGACGTCCAGCCGGCCCAGGAGGTGGATTACAACGTGGCCTACGCCTCGGTGGCGCAGGGGGATGGCACCTTCCTCGCTTTCAACTGGATCCCGCTGCAGAACAACAAATATGAGCAGGCGGGGGGCGACAAGGTGTTCTTCCGTGAGGGCACCTATGTGGCCGGGGCCGCCCAGGGCTATCTCATCGACAAGCAGACTGCGACCCGCTACGGCATCACCAACCTGGGTCAGCTCAAGGATCCCAAGCTGGCGGCGCTGTTTGACGGCGATGGCGACGGCAAGGCCGATCTGGTGGGCTGCAACCCGGGCTGGGGCTGCGAAGAGGCGATCAACCGTCATCTGGCCGGCTTTGGCCTGACCCCGACAGTCACCCACAAGCAGGGCAACTACGCGGCGCTGATCGCGGACACCCGTGCCCGTTACCAGGCCGGCAAGCCGGTGCTCTACTACACCTGGACCCCCTACTGGCTCAGCAGCGAGCTGGTGCCGGGCAAGGACGTGGTGTGGCTGGAGGTGCCCGCCGACGGCCCTGATGCGGCCAAGACCCGGCTGCCGAACGGCAAGAACTACGGCTTCCCGGTCAACACCATGCACATCGTCGCCAACAAGCAGTTCGCCGAGGCCAACCCGGCAGCCGCCAGGCTGTTCTCCATCGTCAAGCTGCCGCTCAATGACATCAACGTCCAGAACGGCCTGATGAACAAGGGGCAGAACAAGCCGGCGGACGTGGAGCGTCACGCCGACGCCTGGCTCAAGGGCCACGAGGCGCTGGTGAACGACTGGCTGACCCAGGCGCGCGCCGCCGCCAAGTAATGAGGGGTGGAATGCCACCCTTTTGCGAAAATTAAAACGCCCGGCAGTTGCCGGGCGTTTTTTATGGAGGCCGTGCGGGTGGACCCTCTGGCTCAGATGCCGGAGCCGTCGTTCTCGCCGTTCTCCTCGTGCAGGCCGCATTCGCGCTTGAGGCCGAAGAAGCGGGTCTGCTCCTCGCTCATGCCGGGCTCCCACTTGGTGGTGGTGTGCACGTCGCCCACCGACAGGTAGCCCTGCTCCCACAGCGGGTGGTAGGGCAGGTCGAACTCCTTGAAGTAGTAGAAGACGTCCTTGTTGCTCCAGTCGATCACCGGCAGGAACTTGAAGCGGCCGCGCTGGATGGCCAGCACCGGCAGCTTGCCCCGGCTGCCGGATTGCTCCCGGCGCAGGCCCGAGAACCAGGTGCGGGCACCCAGCTCGTTCAGGGCGCGGTCCATCGGCTCTACCTTGTTGAGCTGGTTGTAGCGGGTGATCCCCTCTACCCCCTGCTCCCACAGGAGGCCGAAGCGGGCCTCCTGCCAGGCCGGACTGAGCTCGGCCCGGTAGATTTTGAGGTTGAGGGCGAGCCGCTCGGTCAGCTCGTCGATGAAGCGGTAGGTCTCGGGGAACAGATAACCGGTATCGGTCAGCACTACCGGCACGTCGGCCCGCTCGCGGCTCATCAGGTGCAGCATCAGCGCCGCCTGGATGCCGAAGCTCGATGACAGCACGTGCTCCCCCGGCAGGTTGGCCAGCGCCCAGCGCACCCGCTCGGGGGCGCCCATGGCATCCAGCTGCCGGTTGAGGGGGGCCAGCGCCTCGACCTGCTCCTCGCGACTCAAGGCCAGCAGGGCGTCGAGGTCGAGCCGGCCGTCGGCGGTGCGCGCCAGCCGCTCTGTATCGGTCTGATCAGGCTGCATAGAAGTCCTTCGCGGAGTCGATGACCGGGGCTATGATGCCGGCGCGGATGACGAAGTCGCCGAAGCACTCGCCCGCGGTGCGATCCTTGGCCCAGCGGCCGATCAGGGCATCTAGCTCGGCCAGGATCTGCGGCTCGGTGATGTTCTCCAGGTGCAGGCGCGGGATGCGGGTTCCCTCGAGGTTGCCACCCAGGTGCAGGTTGTAGCGTCCCGGCGCCTTGCCCACCAGACCCACCTCCGCCAGCATGGCGCGGCCGCAGCCGTTGGGGCAGCCGGTGACCCGGAAGATGATGGCGTCATCGGCCAGGCCGTGCTTGGCCAGCAGCCCCTCGATGTCGGTGACGAAAGCGGGCAGCATGCGCTCGGCCTCGGCCATCGCTAGCGGGCAGGTGGGCAGGGCCACGCAGGCCATGGACTGCTTGCGCTGTTCGCTCACGCCGTCATCCAGCAGGCCGTACTGGCGTGCCAGCGCTTCGATGCGGGCCTTCTCGCCGGCAGGTACGCCTGCGATGATCAGGTTCTGGTTGGCGGTGAGACGGAAATCCCCCTGGTGCACCTTGGCAATTTCCAGCATGCCGGTCTTGAGGGGCTTGCCTGGGAAGTCCAGCAGACGGCCGCTCTCGATAAACAGGGTGAGGTGGTGTTTGCCGTCGATCCCCTCAACCCAACCGAAGCGATCGCCACGGCTGGTGAACTCATAGGGGCGTACCGGCCCGAATGGGATGCCGGCGCGGCTCTCCACCTCGGCCTTGAAGGCCTCGACGCCGACGCGCTCGAGGGTGTACTTGGTCTTGGCGTTCTTGCGGTTGACCCGGTTGCCCCAGTCACGCTGGGTGCTGACCACGGCGGCCGCCACTTCCAGCACGTGGGAGAGCGGCACGAAGCCGAAATCGCTCGCCTTGCGCGGGTAAGTGCTGGTGTCGCCGTGGGTCATGGCCAGACCCCCGCCCACCAGCACGTTGAAGCCCACCAGCTTGCCGTGATCACTGATGGCCACGAAGTTGAGATCGTTGGCGTGGATGTCCACGTCGTTGTGGGGCGGGATCACCACAGTGGTCTTGAACTTGCGCGGCAGGTAGTTGGAACCCAGGATCGGCTCTTCGTCACCCCCCAGCTTCTCGCCGTCCAGCCAGATCTCCACGTAGGCGCGGGTCTTGGGCAGCAGGTGCTCGGAGATCTTCTTGGCCCACTCGTAGGCCTCCTGATGCAGCTCGGACTCCACCGGGTTGCTGGTGCAGAGCACGTTGCGGTTCACGTCGCCAGCGGTGGCTATGCTGTCGATGCCGGTGCTGTTGAGGGTCTGGTGCATCATCTTGATGTCGCGCTTGAGCACCCCGTGGAACTGGAAGGTCTGGCGGGTAGTCAGGCGGATGCTGCCGTACAGGCTGTGATCCTCGGCGAACTTGTCGATCACCTGCCACTGGGCCGGGGTGATGATGCCGCCGGGCAGGCGGGCGCGCAGCATGACGTTGTGCAGCGGCTCCAGCTTCTGGGCGGTGCGCTCCGGACGGATGTCGCGGTCATCCTGCTGGTACATGCCGTGAAAGCGGATCAGCTGGAAGTTGTCGCCGTTGAAGCCGCCGGTGAGCGGATCTGTGAGATCCTGCGCTATGGTGCCGCGCAGGTGATCGCTCTCGCGTTTCAGACGTTCGTTGTCGGCCAGCGGTCCTTCCACCGGTCCCGGAATCACTTGTTTGCTCATCAATAGACATCCCTTTGATAACGTTTGGCACGACGCAATTCGCTCAAATACTCTTCTGCTTCCTCACGGCTCTTGTGGCCATGTTCCGCAATCACATCCAGCAGGGCTTCCTGCACATCTTTCGCCATCTGGTTGGCATCGCCGCACACATAGAAGTGAGCGCCTGCTTCCAGCCACTGGTAGAGCTCCTGGCCCGCTTCCCGCAGGCGGTGCTGTACGTAGACCTTCTCGGCCTGATCCCGGCTGAAGGCCAGCGAGATCTTGCTGAGCAGCCCGCTCTTTACATAACGCTGCCACTCCACCTGATAGAGGAAATCCTGGGTGAAGTGCGGGTTGCCGAAGAACAGCCAGTTGTTGCCTTCGGCCCCCTGGGCCTCGCGCTCCTGCAGGAAGGCGCGAAACGGGGCTATGCCGGTACCCGGGCCCACCATGATGACGGGGGTGTCGGGGTTTGACGGCAGGCGGAAGTTGTCGTTGTGCTCGACGAATACCCGTACCTCGGCATCTTCGGCCAGCCTGTCCGCCAGGTAGGAGGAGGCGGCGCCGCTGCGCACCGTGCCATCTTCCTGCGGGTAGCGCACCACGCCGACGGTCAGGTGCACCTCCTCTTCCACCTCGCTCTGGCTGGAGGCGATGGAGTAGAGGCGCGGGGTGAGCGGGCGCAGCAGGCCCAGCAGCTGTTCGGCAGTGAGCGCGGTCGGGAAGCGTTTCAGTACATCCACCACCTGGGCAGAGGCCACCAGCGCGTTGACCTGGGCCTTGTCGCCAGCCAGATCTTTGAGCGCCGCGTTGCCCGAGATCTCGGCAAGACCGGTGATGAAGCCGCCGTGCAAGCGGGTCAGCTCCAGCTCGCGGCTGAGCACTTCACGCAGGCTGCCGCGGGCGGTGGCCTCGTCGCCGGAGAGACCGGCCAGCGCCAGTATCTCGTTCACCAGTGCGGGGTCGTTGTCAAACCAGATGCCGAGGGCATCGCCCGGCTGGTAGCGGAGGCCGGACTCTTCAAGGCTGATCTCGATGTGGCGGATATCCTTGGTCGAGTCGCGGCCGGTGATCTTCTGATTGACCGAGAGTCTGGCCGGGAAGGGGTTCTCCTTGCTGTACTGGCTGTGGCCGACCGCCTGCTGTACCGCACTGGCCACGCTGCTGCCGGCGGGACCGGCGGAGAGGGTGGCGGCGATGGCATTGAGCGCCTGTTCACCCCACGCCTTGGCGGCATCCTGATAATCCACGTCCAGGCTGGCGAGTTCATGCACCCGATCGGCGCCGGCCTTGGTCAGCAGGCTGTCAAAGTCCTTGCCGGTCTGGCAGAAGAATTCATAGGAGCTGTCACCCAGCCCCAGCACGGCGAACTTGAGCCCTTCCAGCTTGCCGACCTTGCCCTTCTTGAGCTGCTCGAACAGATCGACTGCGCTCTCCGGCGGTTCACCCTCCCCGTAAGTGCTCACTACCACCAGCAGATGGGTCTCTTTCTTGAGCTGCTTGGGTTTGTAGTCCGCCATGGAGGTGAGGGTCACCGGCAGGCCACGGGCCTCGGCCTGCGCCTTGATGGCGCTGGCCACGCCCTTGGCGTTGCCGGTCTGGGAGCCGTAGAGAATGGTCAGATTGCCGCTGGGGGCAGTAGCGGCTGCGCCGGTCACGGCAGGCTGGCTGCCTGCCTGGGAGAGACCGTAGAGATAACCGCTGACCCAGGCCAGTTGCTGGGTGTTGAGGGTCGATAGCGCCTGACTCAGCTGTCGCTGCTGCTCGTCGGAGAGGGGAGTCAGGTTGGTCAGGGAGTCCTTCAATTGCATCACACACGTCTTCCATGGTCTGATTTTTGGTCAGGTTAAGGGGTGTGATGGATAACAACAAAGAATAAAAATGTCTTTTTTATTCTATTACTGCATTAAAACGGTGATGGAGAGGGGCGCAAAGCGACTCAGGTCGACAGGACTCTCATGGTATAAAGGGCGATGAATGAACCCGTATTACCCACACAGGAAGCGTGAATGTCGACCATCAGCTTGTTTCATGTCAATGCCTTCAGCCGGCAGCCCTTTGGCGGCAACCCGGCGGTAGTGGCGCTGGGGCCGAGCCAGCCGGATGTCACCCTGCTGGCCATGGCGGCCGAGTTCAACCTGTCGGAGACTGCCTTTCTGGTGCCCCTTGGCCATGCCCGCTACCAGTTGCGCTGGTTCACTCCCGAGCTGGAAGTGGATCTCTGTGGTCACGGCACCCTAGCGGCGGCACACGTACTGTGGCAGACGGGGGCGGTGGCAGAGGATGAGGTTATCCACTTCGAGACCCGCAGCGGCGAGCTGCTGGCCCGGCGCGAAGGGGAGTGGATCTGGCTTGATTTCCCGCGCATTGCCCCGGCGCCGCTCGAGCTGGATCCGGCCTATGCGGCGGCGGTTGGTTGCCAGCCGCTGCAAATCCTGGCGGCCGGCGCCAAGTTCTTGCTGGCGCTGGCCAGCGAGGAGGAGGTTCGTGCGCTCACCCCAGATTTTCACGCTCTGCGTGCGCTGCCCGGTCGCGGCCTGATGGTGACGGCGCCCTCGAGCGACCCGGACCATGACTTCGTCTCCCGCTACTTCGCCCCCTGGGTCGGGGTGGAAGAGGATCCGGTGACCGGCTCCAACCACTGCGCCCTGGTGCCCTTCTGGGCCGAGCGGCTCGGCAAACGGCAACTGCGGGCCCGTCAGATCTCGGCCCGCGGTGGCGAGCTGCGACTAGCACTGCAGGAGAATCAGGTGCTGATGGCGGGTCAGGCCGTCACCTTGTGGCAGGGGGAGTGGCTGCTGTCAGTGGCCTCATAAGCGGCAAGCTGGCGGCGTCTTGAAGGTTCGTCACCGGCTTGTGCCCACCATAAAAAACGCCCCGCGGTTGCAGGGCGTTTTGATTGTCATGGACGGCAGCTGTGCAGCTGCGGCCCTGTTTCTTCGGCTCTTACTTTTGTGGACGCAAGGCCGGGAACAGGATGACGTCGCGGATGGTGTGGCTGTTGGTGAACAGCATCACCAGACGGTCGATACCGATACCCTGACCGGCAGTCGGCGGCAGACCGTGTTCCAGCGCGGTCACGAAGTCGGCGTCGTAGAACATGGCTTCGTCATCGCCTGCGGCTTTCTGGTCAACCTGAGCCTGGAAGCGTTCGGCCTGATCTTCCGCATCGTTCAGCTCGGAGAAGCCGTTGGCCAGCTCGCGGCCGCCGATGAAGAATTCGAAGCGGTCGGTGACGTCCGGGTTCTGGTCGTTGCGACGGGCCAGCGGGGAAACGGCGGCCGGGTACTCGGTGATGAAGGTCGGTTGCAGCAGCATGTGTTCCACGGTCTCTTCGAAGATCGCGGTGATCACGTGGCCCAGTTCCCAGCTCTTCATCAGCTCGATGTGCAGGCGTTTGGCGACGGCGGTGGCCTTCTCCAGGGTCGCCAGATCGTCACGGGTCACATCCGGGTTGTACTTCAGGATGGAGTCAACCATGGAGAGACGCTGGAACGGCTGACCGAAATCGATGGTCAGGCCCTCTTCGCCCTCTTTGGCGTAACGGATCTTGGTGTCGCCCAGGATGTCTTGCGCCAGGGTGCGCAGCATCTCTTCGGTGAGATCCATCAGATCGATGTAGTCGGCGTAGGCCATATAGAACTCGAGCATGGTGAACTCGGGGTTATGGCGAACAGAGATACCTTCGTTACGGAAGTTGCGGTTGATCTCGTACACACGCTCGAAACCACCGACCACCAGACGCTTCAGATAGAGTTCCGGAGCAATACGCAGGTACATGTCGATGTCCAGCGCATTGTGGTGGGTGATGAACGGACGGGCAGAGGCGCCACCCGGGATGACCTGCATCATGGGGGTTTCCACTTCCATGAAGCGCTTGTCGTTCAGGAACTTGCGGATACCGGCCACGACCTTGGTACGGGTCACGAAGGTCTTGCGGGACTCTTCGTTGGCGATCAGATCCAGGTAACGCTGACGGCAGCGGGCTTCCTGGTCGGTCAGACCTTTGTGCTTCTCGGGCAGCGGGCGCAGGGCCTTGGTCAGCAGGCGAATGTCGGAGACATGAACGGAGAGTTCGCCTGTGTTGGTGCGGAACAGGGTACCTTCGACACCCACGATGTCGCCCAGATCCCACTTCTTGAACTGCTCGTTGTAGAAGCCTTCCGGCAGGTCGTCACGGGTGACGTAGACCTGGATCTTGCCAGCCATGTCCTGCAGGGTGGCGAAAGATGCCTTGCCCATGATCCGGCGGGTCATGATGCGACCGGCAATCTTCACCCGTTTACCCAGTGCGGCCAGTTCGTCGGCGCTCTTGTCACCAAACTCGGCGTGCAGATCGCCGGAGAGGCTGTCACGACGGAAGTCGTTGGGGAAGGGGTTGCCCTGGGCGCGCAAGGCGGCCAGCTTGGAACGACGCTCCTGCATCTCGTTGTTCAGATCGAGAGTTTGGTCGACTTCCGGAGTAGTGGTTTGTTCAGACATGGTGATTCCTGCTGTTCTGTTTTTTTACAGGCCTGATTTCAGGCTAGCTTCGATAAACTTGTCCAAGTCGCCGTCGAGTACCGCCTGGGTGTTGCGGGTTTCGACGCCGGTACGTAGATCCTTGATGCGCGCATCATCCAGCACATAGGAACGGATCTGGCTGCCCCAGCCGATATCGGACTTGGTCTCTTCGAGGGCTTGCTTCTCGGCATTCTGCTTCTGAATCTCCAGCTCGTAGAGCTTGGCTTTCAGCTGCTTCATACACTGATCTTTGTTTTTGTGCTGGGAACGATCGTTCTGGCACTGTACCACGACCCCAGTAGGAATGTGGGTAATACGTACCGCGGATTCGGTCCGGTTGACGTGCTGACCACCGGCGCCGGAGGCACGGTAGACGTCGATACGCAGGTCGGCCGGGTTGATCTCGATGTCGATGTCATCGTCGATCTCGGGGTAGACGAACACCGAGCAGAACGAGGTGTGGCGACGGCCACCGGAATCGAACGGGGATTTGCGCACCAGGCGGTGGACGCCGGTCTCGGTACGCAGCCAGCCGAAGGCATACTCACCGGTGAACTTGATGGTGGCGGACTTGATGCCGGCCACGTCGCCTTCGGAGCATTCGATGAGCTCGGGCTTGTAGCCGTGGGCATCGCCCCAGCGCAGGTACATGCGCAGGACCATGTTGGCCCAATCCTGCGCTTCGGTACCACCGGAGCCGGACTGGATGTCGATGTAGCAGTCGGAGGGGTCGTGCTGACCGGAGAACATGCGGCGGAACTCGAGATCCACCAGCTTGGTTTCCAGCACGTCGGCTTCGGCCACGGCTTCGTTGAAGGTGTCTTCGTCTTCACCTTCCACGGCCAGCTCGACCAGCATGGCCACGTCGTCGGCGCCCTGGGTCAGGGTGTCGATGGTGCCGACCACGTTTTCCAGCGCCACGCGCTCCTTGCCCAGCGCCTGTGCGCGCTCGGGTTCATTCCAGACGTCCGGCTGTTCCAGCTCGGCGTTGACCTCTTCTAGACGCTCTTTCTTGGCGTCATAGTCAAAGGTACCCCCTAAGCAGCTCGGTCCTCTCAGACAGCTCCTTAAGCTTGTTTAATACAGGATTGACTTCAAACATCGTGAAAACTCTCGGGGTCGATGTGATTTAAAAACGGGATATTCTAGCCAATTGTGGAAGGAATAAACAGGGTCGGCTGTCCTTGTGCGTGCCTCGTAGTCAATTTCTGGTGCAGTTTTCCCCAACTCGGTGGAAAATATCGCCCGCCGGCCCATTTTCCGGTTTAGTTTTGCGCCGACGGGTCGTTAATAACTACGCAGTGCTGTGCACTTTTTGGGAAATCCTGTTCCTGACCTCATAAGAAGAACGCATGATGAAAAACCTATCACTCAAGCAGAAGATACTGTTGTCGGTGGTGATCGCCCTGTCGCTGGTGATCCTGCTGCTCTCCTGGCAGAGCTATACCAGCCAGAAGTCCCTGTTGCTGCAAGGCAGTCAGGAACAGGTACAACGCCTCGGCAGCCAGCAGGCCGCCAGTGTCAGTGACTGGCTCGCGGCCCGTCGCGACGTGATTCAGGCGCTCGGCAACAAGGCCGGTGCCGAACCCCTCAACGCCCTGCAACAGGCGCAAGTCTCCGGTCGCTTCCAGCTCACCTATTTTGGCGAGAGCGGCGGCAAGATGAATGACTCCGATCCTTCCATCAACCGTGACGGTTACGATCCCCGCTCCCGTGGCTGGTATCAGGAAGCCATGAGCAAGGGCGGCCTGATCGTGACCAAACCCTATCTGGATGTGGCCTACAACATCATGGTGGTGACCCTGGCCCAGCCGGCTCAGGGCGGCGTGGTCGGCGGCGACCTCTCCATCGCCTCGCTGGTGGAAGACGTCACCAAGATGAAGCTGCCGGCCGACGGTTTCGCCATCATGATGCACAAGGATGGCACCGTCATAGCCTACAAGGACGCCGCCAAGGCGATGAAACCAGCCACCGAGATCGACAACGATCTGACCAATGCCCTGATCGAGCAGAGCAAGACCAGCAACAGTCTGGTGCCGGCCTACTTCGACAACGAAGGGCGCGACAAGCTGCTGTGGGCGGTGGACATCCCCGATACCGACTGGGAGCTGGTGCTGGTGCTGGACAAGGAGACCCTGGAGGCGCCGCTCTCTTCCCTGCTGATGACCCAGCTCGGCCTGGCCCTGCTGGTGCTGGTGGGCAGCATCCTCGCCATCTCCTGGCTGGTCAGCATGCTGCTCGGCCCGCTCAGCAAGGTCTCCCAGGCCTTGGCGCGCATCGCCGACGGTAACGGCGATCTGACCCAGCGCATCAAGATCGACACCAACGACGAAGTGGGTCAGCTGGCCAACAGCTTCAACCGCTTCGTCGGCAGCCAGCATCAGCTGATCGGCAATATCCGCAAGCTGGCCAACGAGCTGAACGCCGATGCCGAGCGCAGTCTGGTGACCAACCAGGCCGCCGTGGACGAGCTGCAGCGCCAGCAGCAGGAAGTGACCATGGTCGCCACCGCCGTCACCGAGATGGCGAGCGCCACCATGGAGATCGCCGGCAACGCCGAGAACACCGCCGCAGCGGCCCAGCAATCCGCCCAGAGCAGTGAGCAGGGCAAGATGCTGGTGAACCAGACCCGTCAATCCATCAACGGTCTGGCCGAGGAAGTGGGGCAGGCGACCGAGGTGATCGGCGAGCTGAGCCGCCACGCCCAGGCCATCTCCGGCATCCTCTCCACCATTCAGGGTATCGCCGAGCAGACCAACCTGCTGGCGCTGAACGCGGCCATCGAAGCGGCCCGCGCCGGTGAACAGGGTCGCGGTTTCGCGGTGGTGGCGGACGAGGTGCGGGTGCTGTCGCGCCGTACCCAGGACTCCACCCAGGAGATCCAGTCCACCATCGAGACCCTGCAGCAGACCACGGCCCGTGCGGTGAGCCTGATGCAGACCAGCCAGGGGCTGGCGGACAACAGCGTGAAAGACGCCGATGCCGCTGCCGCCGCGCTCGAAGAGATCACCCAGGCGGTGTCGCTCATCTCCGACATGGCAGGTCAGATCGCCACCGCCGCCGAGGAGCAGACCCAGGTGACCGGCGAGATCACCCAGAACACCACCGCTATCAAGGATGTGAGTGACGAGATCACCGCCGCCGCCATGCGCGATCTGGATCAGGCCGAGAGCCTCAAGGGCCGGGCCACCGACCTGAACCAGCAGGTCTCGACCTTTATCCTGTAGGTGTTTGAACGCGGCGAGCACGGCCGCCATGACAAAGCCCCGTACTCTGCCGAGTGCGGGGCTTTTTGTTTATGCGTCTCGCAGCGGGCAGCCATGAAGGGTGGGGTGTAGTGCCGCTGGCGAGCAGCAATGGCAGAGCCCACCAAGGGGTGGGCTCTGTTCATAGACGTCTGACGGGAAAGGAATTACAGGAAGGGCAGTGCCAGGAACAGCTTGATCACCATGGCGTTGATGATGTCGATGAAGAAGGCGCCCACCATGGGCACCACCAGAAACGCCAGGTGGGAGGGGCCGAAGCGCTGGGTGATGGCCTGCATGTTGGCAATGGCGGTGGGGGTGGCCCCCAGACCAAAACCACAGTGGCCTGCCGCCAGCACGGCCGCATCGTAGTTGCTGCCCATCACCCGGAAGGTGACGAAGATGGCGTAGAGTGCCATGGCCACGGTCTGGGCCGCCAGCAGGACGAAGATGGGCAGCGCCAGGTTGGCCAGATCCCACAGTCGCAGGCTCATCAGCGCCATCGCCAGGAACAGCGACAGGCTGACGTTGCCGAGCAGGGAGACTTCGCGGTCGCTCACTTCATGCCAGTTCAGCAGGGTCAGCACGTTGCGCAGCAGCACGCCGACGAACAGCACGCAGACGAACACCGGTAGCTCGAAGGCGCCGCCCTTGAGGTAGGCGGAGAGCATCTCTCCCCCCTTCAGGCTGATGGCGATCAGCGCCAGGGTCTCGATCAGGCTGAAGGTGGTGAGCGGGCGCTCCATGTCCGGCATCTCGAAGCCTTGCGGCGCGTCATCCCGGTTGTGCTCCTCGCCGGGTACTTTCACCTTTTTCACCAGATAGCGGGCGACCGGACCGCCGATGAGGCCGCCCAGCACCAGGCCGAAGGTGGCACAGGCGATGGCCAGTTCGGCGGCGGATTGCACCCCGTACTTCTCGGTAAAGGTGGCGCCCCAGGCTGCCCCGGTGCCGTGGCCGCCGGAGAGGGTGATGGAGCCAGCCAGCAGCCCCATGTGGGGATCCAGACCGAGCAGGGTCGCCAGACCCACGCCCAGGCTGTTCTGCACCAGCAGCAGACCGGTGACCACCAGCAGGAAGGTGAGCACCGCCTTGCCGCCGCGCTTGAGGCTGGCAAGATCGGCGGAGAGACCGATGGAGGCGAAGAACGCCAGCATCAGCGGGGTTTGCAGGCTGGTGTCGAACTGCAGCTCCATCTGCAGGGTGGAGCGCAGCAGCAGCAGCACCAGGGCGACCACCAGGCCGCCGGCAACCGGCTTGGGGATGTTGAAGGTTCGCAGCAGCCCGACTCGGGTCACCAGCAAACGACCGAGCAGCAACACCAGGGTGGCTGCGACCAGGGTGGCGTAGGAATCAAGTTGTAGCATTCAGTACTCCCATGTTGATTGGCTGTGTCTTTCGTTGATGCAGACTCACAGATTCAGCCGGGATAAAAACAGTGTGGCTCAGGTGCCAACAAAGAAGGGGCGACATGCCCCCGCCCCACGTAAAAATGGGACCAGTGCGGGCCTGAACGGATCAGGCTTCCAGATGAGATTTATGAAAAATCGAGCGGATAGTAGCAAAAAGCACCACTTATATCCACATTTGTCAGATAAATGGTCACTCTTGGTGTATCTTGTGACATTTAACACTATTGGGTTAGTCGCCGTTTAATACCGGCCGCAGGCCATTGTTTGGCTGTTATTTGGGGAGCCAGTCCCTATAATTCGGCGGTTTTAGGCCCGCCGGACGGCACTGGTGGGATGTGAGCCGGCGGCCCGGCGCGCTATCATGAGCGGGCTTTTGGCCCATGGCGAACGCGGCGGGCAGTCGATGCCGCCGTTTCGCCCCGGCTTAGCCACGATTCGCGGGTGTTGTGCCCATCAAAGAGGAGAGGGTGTGAAGAAGTCCATCTACATCGCCTACACAGGCGGCACCATAGGGATGCAGCGTTCCGACCACGGTTATGTGCCGATGGCGGGCTTCATGGAAGACTGTCTGGCGCGGATGCCCGAGTTCCATCGTCCCGAGATGCCGGATTACCATATTCACGAATATGCGCCCCTCATCGACTCTTCCGACATGACGCCGGCGGACTGGCAGCGCATCGCCGAGGATATTAAAGGCAACTACGACAAGTACGACGGTTTCGTCATTCTGCACGGCACCGACACCATGTCGTTCACCGCCTCGGCGCTCTCCTTCATGCTCGAAGATCTGCACAAGCCGGTGATCATCACCGGCTCCCAGATCCCGCTCGCCGAGCTGCGCTCCGACGGGCAGCAGAACCTGCTCAACGCCCTCTACATCGCGGCCAACTACCCGATCCACGAGGTGACGCTGTTCTTCAACAACCAGCTCTATCGCGGCAACCGCAGCAAGAAGGTGCACGCCGATGGCTTCCACGCTTTCGATTCCCCCAACTACCCGCCGCTGCTCAACGCCGGCATCGCCATCTCGCTGGAAGCGGGCGAGCTGGGCGTGCCGTCCGAGCGGCCGCTGGTGCTGCACGACATCACCCCCCAGCCCATCGGCGTGGTGACCCTCTACCCCGGCATCTCGGCCGAGGTGATCGCCAACATCCTGCAGCAGCCAGTGCGGGCGCTGATCCTGCTCTCGTTCGGGGTGGGCAATGCGCCGCAGAATCCGGCCATGCTGGCGCTGCTCTCCGAGGCGTCGGCCCGCGGCGTCATCATCGTCAACCTGAGCCAATGCCTGCACGGCAAGGTCAACATGGGGGGCTATGCCACCGGTAATGCCCTGTCCCGGGCCGGGGTCATCTCGGGCTTCGACATGACCGCCGAGGCGGCGCTCACCAAGCTGCACTTCCTGCTGAGCCAGGATCTGCCGGCGCCGCGCATCCGCGAGCTGATGCAGCTGTCGCTGCGTGGTGAGCTGACCCCCTGACTGGTTTCCCCCTCACCCTAACCCTCTCCCAGCGGGAGAGGGGATAGATCGAGGTGGCGAGGTTTGCCATGAAGATCGCCGGCAGGTGGCCCGCTTACTATTCACAGGTGCGAGCCTGCTCCCTTCTCCCCTGGCGGGAGAAGGGCCGGGGATGAGGGGGATATGTCAGGAAAAAGAGAAGGGAGCCATATTGGCTCCCCTCTCTGCTGTGGCCGCCGCGGGCGGCCTGGCGGGTCAGACTCAGTGGTTGAGGTCGACCCGCACTATCTCTTCCTCATCGCGATACTGACGCTTGAGCTCGCTCTTGCTCTTCATCACGATCTCGCCGTCACGACCGATGTTCATGTGCTCGGGGTTGTCGAGGTGCATCGCCTGCCAGGCCATCACCGCCTGCAGGGAAGTGGCCTTCTGCTCGTCGGTGAGCGGCTTGCCGTCCGGCCACTTGCCGAGCTCGACCGCCGTCTTGAGGCGCTCGTACACCTCTGCGGGCATCTGCCTGATTGCTTGTAGAAACTCACCTTGTTGAAACGACATCCGGCCTTCTCCTTGCACATTGAGCCATGACGAATCGGGATCAGGCCGGCAGATCCTGGCGAACTGCGCCAGCCATCTGCTCCATCACCCGCACTACCTGACAACTGTACCCGAACTCGTTGTCATACCATACGTAGAGCACGCAGTTATCCCCTTCGGCGATGGTGGCCTGGGAGTCGACGATGCCCGCAAAACGGGAGCCCACCATGTCGGAAGAGACCAGCTCGGTGCTGGCGCTGAAGTCGATCTGGCGATGCAGGGCCGAGCTCAGCGCCATCTGCTGCAGATAGGCGTTGAGGCTCTCCCGATCGGTGGTCTGTTCCAGCGACAGGTTGATGATGGCCAGTGAGACGTTGGGGGTGGGCACCCGGATGGCGTTGCCGGTCAGCTTGCCCTTGAGCTCGGGCAGCGCCTTGGCCACCGCCTTGGCGGCGCCGGTGCTGGTCATCACCATGTTGAGGGCTGCGCTGCGACCGCGTCGCTCGCCCTTGTGATAGTTGTCGATCAGGTTCTGGTCGTTGGTGTAGGAGTGGACCGTCTCCACGTGGCCGTGGCGGATGCCGTACTTGTCCTGCATCACCTTGAGCACCGGAGTGATGGCGTTGGTGGTGCAGGAGGCGGCGGAGATGATCTTGTCATCGGGACCTATCACCTCATGGTTGACCCCGAATACCACGTTCTTCATCTCCCCCTTGCCGGGAGCGGTCAGCAGCACCCGGGAGGCGCCGCGCGCCTTGAGGTGTTCAGACAGCCCCGCCTCGTCGCGCCAGACCCCGGTGTTGTCGACGATCAGCGCATCGTGAATGCCGTAGGCGGTGTAGTCGATGTCGGCCGGGCTGTTTGCATAGATCACCTGGATGAAGGTGCCATTGGCGATGATGGCGCTGCGTTCCACATCCACCTCGATGGAACCGTTGAAGGGGCCGTGCACCGAGTCGCGGCGCAGCAGGCTGGCACGCTTCTCCAGATCCCCGTCACGACCACCGCGTACCACGATGGCGCGCAGCCGCAGGGAGTTGGCGGCGCCGGTGCGCTCGATCAGCAGCCGGGCCAGCAGACGGCCGATGCGGCCAAAGCCGTACAGCACCACGTCGGTGGGGGCCGGCACGCCGCGACCCAGGGCCGGTGCCAGCTTGGCACGCAGGTAGTCGTCGATGCCAGCTTCATCCTGGTGATCCTGCCAGTAACCCACGGCCAGCTTGCCCAGATCGATCTCGGCGGCGGTCGGGTTCAGGGCCAGGATGGCTTGCAGCAGGGGAAAGCTCTGTTGGATCGGGAGGGGGGCTCCCTGGTGGCGGCGAACGACCCGGTGGGCCTTGAGGATATCGATGGTGGAGGCGTTTTGCAGCGGGCGGCCGTAGAGGGTGATCTCGATCCCCTGCTGGCGGTAGAGGCGACCGATCAAGGGTTGCATGGCTTCGGCGAGCTCCTGGCTCTCCTGCCACGCCTGCAGATAGTGCTCGTGGGTCATTAACCAGATCCTTTATTTCACGTTGTTGGGGCAAATAGAAATTCGTCGAATGCAGATCAGTGTAGGGGTGTATATTTCGTTATATTATTCTGCAGTCGCGGCCTTATACGGCGCGCGCATTGTAATGGATATGTAATCTGTTTGCTAGCCAAGGGTGGCCATGGCGGGCTGCAATTGTTACCAACAAGATATGAACCATGACCCCTTTTCCAGCTCGTTCCCTGTTGTTTGGCCTCTGTTGCGGCCTGTTGCTCACTGCCTGTGACGATGACAGGATCCACAACATCTGCGCCAATTACCCGGCCCTCTGTGAGGATCTGGTGGACGACGGCTGGTGTCGTTACGAGCGCAGCGACATCATCCGGGCCCGCTACTACCTGCAGGCGGAGGGGACGCAGCGGCGCCAGTACGAGTTGATGCGCAGCCTGGAGCGTTATCTCAAATGCGCCGAACGCTCCACCAACATCGAGTACAAGCGGGCCCGCGAGCAGAAGAGCCCGCGGGTGGAGGGGATGCTGGCGGCCGGCGAACAGCTGGCCCAGCTCGATGCCGCCACCCGCAACGCCAACGATCCCTACCTGCTGCTCTGGCACTGGACCAACAACACCAACGAGCTGGCTCGCCAGCAGTTTCTGGCGCTGGAGGGGCAACCCGTGCTGGAGGAGCCCGAGCTGCAACTGGCGCTCGGCGGCATCTATGCCAAGAGCGAGCCGCAAAAAGCCATCGCGCTGATGCAGCACGCCCTCTCCCTCTACCGGGAAGGGGATCAGGTCAACGGCCGGATCCTCACCTCCCTCAGCACCCTCTACATGGGCCAGAAGCAGTTCGGGCAGGCCTATCTGTGGGGCAAGGTGAGCGAGTCGTTCCAGAACGCGGCCGAGGTGTCGGCCACCCGTTTCAGCCTCTATCACTCCCTGAGCAAGCAAGAGCAGGAGAGCCTGGACAGCCAGGCCGCCACCCTGGTCGAACAACTGAAAAGCGGGACCTATCGTCCCTGAACCCTGATGAATCACATTGAATCTCTGGCCAGCGACTGGCCACACCCCTTCGACATCCGGCTTACCCACGGCCGGGTCAACACCGATGGCCGCCAGCTGGAGCGGGTCACCGTCAGGGCCGTCGTGCTGCGCGGCGATCAACTGCTGCTGGTGCACTCCCGGGTCAACGGCGATCTGATGTTTCCCGGTGGCGGCATCGAGCACGGGGAGTGTCATCGCACAGCCCTGGCGCGCGAGCTGCGCGAGGAGTGTGGCGCCGAGCTGGTGGCAGTCGGTGCCCTGCTCGGCGAGACGCGGGAGTACCGGCCGGCCCGCGAGGCTGACTACGACGCCTACTGCATCCGCTCCTTCTACTACCTCTGTCAGGTGGGGGAGGCGTGGTGCGAACCCCAGCCCCAGCCCTACGAGATAAGGCTCGGTTTCACCCCTGGCTGGTTCGAACTGGCCGAGGCGCTGCAGACCAACAAGACCCAGCTGGCGGGCCCTTGCCCCCAGTGGACGGTGCGGGAGACCCGGGTGCTGGCTGAGTTGCACCACTGGCACGAATCCGGCCTGCTGGCGTGACTCGGGCCCCTTGAGGCAGATGTAAAAAAACCGCCCCAAGGCGGTTTTTTGCGTTGGCTGCCGATCAGGGCGTACAGACCGGGCAGAGGGCGTAGGTGCCCTGCGGATCGTTGAAGCGGGTCAGCGGGTCCAGGCTGCGGTTTACCTCCACCAGCGCCTTGCCAAGCCCGGCCGGCAACCAGCTCTGCAGGTGGGAAGCCAGCACCTGGGCGCTGCTGTCGAACAGCTGGCGCAGGAACTTGTCTTTGGCCGACTCTTCCTGCTCGATGGGGGTGACCTGCCACTCCTTGAGGTTGGCCAGCTCGGCTGCCGCCTTGATGGCCGCCTCCTGATCGCCAAACTCGTCCACCAGTCCCAGCGCCTTGGCATCCTGACCGGTCCAGACCCGGCCCTCGGCCGCTTTCTCGGTCTCTTCCGGGCTCAGGCCACGGCCCTTGCTCACCAAGCCGACGAAACGCTGATAGGTATCTTCCACGCTCAGCTGGATCGCCTGACCGACGTGTTCCGGCAGGGCGCGGGTCAGGCCGACGCCGACATAGTCGGTGGTGCCGACACCGTCGGTGTGCACCCCGTACTGGGAGAGCGCCTTGTCGATGGTGGCGAACATGCCGAACACCCCGATGGAGCCGGTGAGGGTGGTGGGGGAGGCGAAGATCTTGTCTGCATCGGCGGAGATCCAGTAACCGCCGGAGGCGGCGTAGCTGCCCATGGAGATCACCACCGGCTTGCCGGCCTGCTTGAGGGCCAGCAGCTCGGCGCGGATCTGCTCGGCGGCGAAGGCGCTGCCGCCCGGGCTGTCGACCCGCAGCACCAGGGCTTTCACCTTGTCGTCGCGGCGGGCATCGGCCAGCAGGTCGGCGAGGCTGTCGCCGCCGATGGTGCCGGCAGGCTGAACGCCATCCATGATGGCGCCGCTGGCGACGATGAGGCCCACCTCATCCTTGCCGCTCTGGGGATACTGGCTCGGAATGGCGGCCAGGTACTCCTTGAGGCCTACGCCCTTCCAGCCGTGGTCATCGCTCTCGCCCACTTCCTTGATCACCGCCTGGGTCATCTCGTCGCGGGTCGCCAGCTGGTCCACCAGACCGTTGTCGAGGGCGTAGTTGGCGGCGTTGCCGCCGGCCTTGCGCAGCAGCTCGAGGAAGCGATCCTTGCCCGGTGCCACGGCGTCCGGTTCGATCTCCCGCTGCTCGGCCACGTCAGCCACATAGGATTGCCACAGCTGATCCAGCCAGCGCTGGTTCGCCTCCTTGCTCTCGGGGGACATCTCGTCGCGGGTATAGGGTTCGACGAAAGACTTGTAGGTGCCGACTTTGAACACGTGTGGGGTGATGTTGAGCTTCTCCAGCGCCGACTTGTAGTAGGTCTGGTAGACGCCGAGCCCCTCGATCACCACGGCGCCGCTCTGGTTGAGCAGCACGTGATCGGCGTGGGCGGCCAGCAGATATTGGCCCTGGGTGTAGAAGTCGGCCATGGCGATGACCGGCTTGCCGCTCTCCTTGAAGGCATCGATGGCGCTCGCCACCTCCTGCAGTTTGGAGAAGCTGGTGCCCTGCAGCCCCTGGGGCTTGATCACCAGCGCCTTGATGCGATCGTCATCCTTGGCACTTTTGATGGCCCACAGCAGATCGGAGAGGACGATCTCGCTGGGCAGCTCGTCGCTGTTGTCCACCTGGCGCAGCAGTTGCACGGTGGGATCGGTCTGCGAGCGCTGTTCCACCAGCACGCCGGAGAGATTGAGGGTGAGGGCCCCTTCGATGGGGGCGCTGGGCGCCTCTTTCTGGCTGACGCTGAAGACGATGATCAAGACCACGACGAGAAACAGCAGATTGACCAGCATCAGCCGGGTGAAATTGAGCAGGCGCCACAGGCTGCGAAACAGCCAACCCAGACCTTTGAAAATAGACATAGTCGCGTTATCGCCCTGTTAATGGGGAGGGAAGCGCCATTATTAACCAGTTGGCCGGTGAAATGCCATTTCCGCTTGGACAGGATCGGAGCCCGGTTGTTCGGAATACGTCTGTTCGCCGAAAAATTGTCCAAACATTTGTTTGAAAAAGCATTTTCGATTCTTTACTCTAGCCTCGGTTTGATAACAAAAAATTAACTGGAGGCCCTGTGAGCCGCCCACCCATCCTGCCGTCGTGTTCCGGGCTTGAGTCCGGACGGTGGAGAATGGGCGTGGTGCCATCCAGCCCGGCCCCGACAAGGAGTTCATGATGAGCCGTTACCCGACCCTGCTGACCCCCCTCGATCTCGGCTTTACCCAGCTGCGCAACCGCGTGTTGATGGGATCCATGCACACCGGCCTCGAAGAGGAGAAGGGGGGCTTTGACAAGTTGGCCGCCTTTTATGGCGAGCGGGCCCGGGGCGGGGTCGGCCTCATCGTGACCGGCGGCATCGCCCCCAACCTGCGTGGCCGGCTGGTGCCCCACGGCTCCCAGCTGAGCTTTCCCTGGCAGGTGGCCAAGCACAAGAAGGTGACCAGTGCGGTGCATCAGGAGGGGGGCAAGATAGCGCTGCAGATCCTCCATGCCGGCCGCTACGCCTATCATCCGTTCAGCCTGGCGCCGAGCGCCCTCAAGGCCCCCATCTCTCCGTTCAAGCCGCGCGCCATGAGCGAGCGCCAGATCCTAGGCACCATCCGCGACTTCGCCGCCACCGCGCAACTGGCCAGGAGCGCGGGCTACGACGGGGTCGAGGTGATGGGCTCGGAAGGCTATCTCATTAATCAGTTCATCTGCGAGCGCACCAACAAGCGCACCGATGGCTGGGGTGGCAGCAGTGAAAACCGCATGCGCTTCCCGGTGGAGATTGTCCGCGCCATCCGCGAACGGGTCGGGCCGGACTTCATCATCATCTTCCGCCTCTCCATGCTGGATCTGGTGGAGCAGGGCTCCTCCCTTGAGGAAGTGATCGCCCTTGGCAAGGCGCTGGAACAGGTGGGGGTCACCCTCATCAACACCGGCATCGGCTGGCACGAGGCGCGCATTCCCACCATCGCCACCAGCGTGCCGCGCGGCGCCTTCAGCTGGGTGACCGCCGAGTTGAAAAAACACCTCAAGGTACCGCTTATCACCACCAACCGCATCAACACCCCCGAGGTGGCCGAGCGCATTCTGGCGGGCGGTGAGGCGGATATGGTCTCCATGGCGCGCCCCTTCCTGGCGGACCCCGAATTTGTCATCAAGGCCGCCGAGAACCGGGCGGACGAGATCAACACCTGCATCGCCTGCAACCAGGCTTGTCTTGACCACGTCTTCAAGCAGAAGCGGGCCTCCTGCCTGGTCAACCCGCGCGCCTGCTTCGAGACTGAGTTGACGTTTGGTCGGGTGCCCCAGCCCAAGAAGCTGGCGGTGGTGGGCGCAGGCCCCGCCGGGCTGGCGTTTGCCTGTTATGCCGCCGAGCGCGGCCATCAGGTGAGCCTGTTCGATCAGGCCAGCGAGATTGGCGGCCAGTTCAACTTCGCCAAGCAGATCCCGGGCAAGGAGGAGTTTCACGAAACCCTGCGCTACTTTGCCAAGCGGCTGGAGAAGTGCGGCGTCGAGCTCTATCTGGGCCAGCGCCAGAGTGCCGAGAGCCTCTTGGGCGGCGGCTTTGACGAGGTGATCCTCGCCACCGGCATCCGCCCGCGCACCCCAAACATTCCGGGTATCGAGCATGCCAAGGTGATGAGCTACCTCGATGTCTTGCGGGATCACAAACCGGTGGGCGAGAAGGTGGCGGTGATCGGCGCCGGCGGCATCGGCTTTGACGTGGCCGAATACCTGGTAGAGGGCAAGGGGGATCGCAGTCGCGATCACTGGCTCAAGGAGTGGGGCATCGACAAGCAGCTCGGCGAGCGCGGCGGCCTGATGGCCCCGGTGATCGACGCCCCCGAGCGCCAGGTCTGGCTGCTGCAGCGCAAGGAGAGCAAGGTGGGTGACGGCCTGGGCAAGACCACCGGCTGGATCCACCGCACCGTGCTCAAGAACCGCAAGGTGGAGATGCTCTCCGGCGTGCAGTATCTGCGCATCGACGATGAAGGGCTTCACATTCAGGTGGGCGAACAGCAGCAATGTCTGCCGGTGGATCAGGTGATCATCTGCGCCGGCCAGGAGCCGCTCAAGGAGCTGCAGGCCGGTTTGCAGGCGGCGGGCAAGCCGGTACACATCATCGGCGGAGCCGACGTGGCCGCCGAGCTGGATGCCAAGCGGGCGATCCGACAGGGCGCCGAACTGGCGGCGGTCATCTAATCTCTCCCCGCCATCATGAATGAGATAAACCCCTGAGCATCAGGGGTTTTCTTCATTCGGCGCTGTGCTAAGGTAGCGCCATCATTGCCCAAGAAGGAATTGCCCATGGATGCCCTCACCCTGCTGCTCAACCGCCACTCCTGTGGCCGTCTCGCCGATCCCGCTCCTGCTGGCGAGGTGCTCGACAATATTTTGAAGGCGGGGCTGCGCGCGCCGGATCACGGCACCCTGACTCCCTGGCAGTTCATTCTGTTTGAAGGGGAAGGCCGCGAGCGGCTGGGCAAGCTGCTGGCCGAGGCGGCCCGTGCTCGTGGCGAGGATGAAGAGAGCATCAAGAAGTGCAGCGAGGCGCCGCTGCGGGCACCGCTGGTCATCGCGGTGGCAACCCGTTATCAGGAGCACCCCAAGGTGCCGAAGCTGGAGCAGGAGCTCTCGGCCGGTTGCGCCCTGATGGCGATGCAGATGGCGGCACAGGCGCAGGGTTTCAACGGCATCTGGCGATCCGGCTGGTTCATTTTCGACGAGCAGATCAATGAAGGGTTGGGACTGACACCGGAGGATCAGCTGGTGGGCTTCCTCTACCTCGGTACCCCCATGCTGGAGGCCCGCAAGCTGCGCGAGCTGCCGGTGAGCGAGTTCGTGCGCCGCTTCTAGTCTGCCTTATTACCGGCAAGGCCCTGACTCGTCAGGGCTTTTTTGTTTCTGGTGGTGGGCTGTACTGATATTTGGAAGATTGCCAAGAGGGCGGCCGTGGCAGGCAGGGAATTTTTTAAATAGTGAGATGCCGTTCTCAATCCTGGTTTATTACGCTATGTAAAACGTTTGCGCCTCGTTAATATCCCTGTGCCAGTTTAGAAGGTGACCCCTTCTAATTTTCTGCGATGAGAGTCGCAATTCCGTAGCACCTTTTTACAGCCCAACGTCTTGATGACATTGGGCTTCATTTTTATGGGTGTTTTTCAGATGTCGGTTCCCTTAACTCCCTGATACCGGCAAACCCACCTTTTTACAGGCCATCATGGTCTTGATGGCGTTGGCCTTCATTTTTATGGGCGTTTTTTCAGATGCCAATCCCCTTAGCCGGCAAACCCACCTTTTACGGATGGTTCTCGGTATGTGTTGCTAGCTCACCTGCGCCTTGCCTTTGACGGGCAGCACGCGGGCCGGGTTGCCCACCACCCGGGCGCCGGCCGGCACGTCTTTGGTGACCACGGCTCCAGCACCCACGATGGCCTCCCGCCCTATGGTGACGCCGGGTAGCAGGATGGCGCCGCCGCCAATCCAGACCCTGTCCTCGATGGTGACCGGCAGTGCTGTCTCGACCCCCTGTGTCCGTTCATCGGCATCCAGCGCGTGGGCGGCGGTGTAGATCTGCACGTTCGGCCCAATCATTACCTCGGCGCCGATGCGAATGGGGGCGTTGTCCAGCAGGGTGGCCCCCATGTTGATGTAGCTGCGCTCGCCAAGGTGGATGTGGCGGCCATAGGTGCAGTAGAGGGGCGGGCAGATGAAGGCACCCTGGGCCAGCTCGCCGACGATCTGCTGCAGCAGCGCCAACTGTTCATCCTCCTCGTCGCTGCGATTGAAGTGGCGGTACAGACGGGCCGTCTCCCGGCGCAACAGATCCAGTTCCGGCGCCATGCAGTTGTAAGGCTGGCTGGCGATCATCTTGTCGTACTCGGTCATGGCGGCTCCTGTGGCTTGTCTTGGTGGCGCATGGGGTTTACATGTTAGCGGTCCGGCCGCCGGATAACCGTGATCAGCGGCCCGCTACGGGCAGCACCAGATTGGTCGGACTGCCCTCGGCAAAGGCAATCAGGTTGTCAAAGGCGGCCTGAAAGTAGAGCTGGTAGCTGTTGCGCTCCACATAGCCGAGATGAGGGGTGGCCAGCACATTGGGCAGGCGCAGCAAAGGCTCGCTTTGCGCCGTGGCAGGCTCTGCATCGAACACGTCGAGCGCTGCGCGCCGGGTGGGGTTGGCGGAGAGTTCAGCATAAAGGGCGCCCGGCTCGACAAGCTCCGCCCGACTGACGTTGACCAGCAGGGAGTCGGCCTTCATCCGCGCGAGATCGGCGCGGGTCACACTGCCACGGGTTGCCTCGTGCAGGCGCAGATGCAAAGAGAGGATGTCGGCGTCACGAAAGAAGGCCTCCTTGTCGGAGGCGCTGGCATGGCCATCCCGCTCGGCCTGCTGGCGGGAGCCCTCGCTGCCCCAGATCAGCACCGACATGCCAAAGGCCCGGCCGTAACCGGCCACCAGTCTGCCAATCTTGCCGTAGCCCCAGATGCCGAGCGTCAGCCCCTGCAAGGTACGGCCCAGCCCCAGGGTGCCGGATTGCTGCCACTGCCCCTGGGCGAGGGCATGGCAATAGGCCGGGAGGTGGCGGGAGGCAGCCATGATGAGCGCCCAGCAGAGCTCGGCGGGCGCCACCGGGCTGCCGATGCCTTCGGCGACGGCCACCCCGTGGCGTTGGCACAGGAGGGGGTCGATATGCTGGCTGATCTTGCCGGTCTGACTGATGAGCCGAAGGGAGGGGAGCCTGCGCAGCAATGCCTCGTCGATGCGGGTGCGCTCGCGGATCAGCACCAGCGCCTCCACCCCTGTCAGTTTGGCGGCAAGGCACTCGGGGTCAGGTTCGCTCTGGGTGAGGATGGTGACGTCGTGGCCCGCCAGGCGGGTAAAGCAGGGCAGATGACGCACCTGATCCTGATAGTCATCCAGTATGGCAATCCGCATAAGCACTCCGTGTCACAAGGGGGGCTGGCGGCCTATCCTACCGGAAACGGGGGAGTCTGTGTGGTCAAATGAGCACTGATTGCAGTGCGGGTATGGATGGTGCTGGTTGGCCGTACCAGAGAGGTGGCTGCTGCCGGCGGGTTGAAAACAGACGGGGCTCCCGTGTGGGAGCCCCGTTGGCAACGGCTGTGTCGATGACTTAGCCGAGTTTGCGGCCGGAAAGGCGGCACCACTCTTCCTTGACGGCGGTCGGGTCCATCTCGAACCACTGGCCGTAGATGGTCTCCAGCTCCGGCGCCTGGCTTTCCAGCACGCCGGAGAGGGCCATCAGGCTACCCGCCTTGCCGTGGCCAGCGATAAGCGGTGCCAGCTCGCGCAGCGGGCCGGCCAGGATGTTGGCGACCACCACGTCCGCTTCGACATCTTGCGGCTGATCCGCCGGCAGGTAGAGCTCGATCTGATCGGCGACGCCATTGCGCTCGGCGTTGTCACGGCTGGCCTGAATGGCCTGCGGGTCGATGTCGATGCCGATGACCCGGGCGGCGCCCAGTTTCAGGGCGGCGATGCCGAGGATGCCGGAGCCGCAGCCAAAGTCGACCACGGTTTTACCGGCCAGATCCAGCCCGTCCAGCCACTGCAGGCAGAGCGCCGTGGTGGGATGGGTACCGGTACCGAAGGCCAGACCCGGGTCCAGCATGACGTTGACCGCATCGGGGTTCGGCACGTCGCGCCAGCTCGGGCAGATCCAGAGCCGCTCGCCGAACTGCATGGGGTGGAAGTGATCCATCCACTCGCGCACCCAGTCCTTGTCTTCCAGCTGCTCCACCTTGTAGCCCACGTCTTCACCGAAGATCTGCTGGAAGAAGGCGATGGTGGGCGCCGGATCGGTTTCGGCGTCGAACAACCCCATTACTTCGGTCTCGCCCCACAGCGGGGTTTCACCCGGCATGGGTTCATAGACGGGCACATCCTTGGCATCCATAAAGGTCACCGCCTGGGCACCACGCCCCAGCAGCATGTTGCTCACCTTGTCTGCGGTCTTGGCAGTGGCGTTGATTCGAATTTGTATCCAGGGCATGGCGTCGACTCTTCATAAATGTGAAACCGCGGGATTCTATCATCATGGGCGTGTGCTGTCGTGGTTTGCCCATGCAGTGTGGTGGAGGATGGGGACTTTGCCGAGTTGGCACGGTTCATGTATTCCTCATTGGGTGACGGGAAGCAACCTGTTCCCGCTGAATGCTTTGCTCTAGGAAAGTTCCGTCATCTTTTTCAGCCACCTTCGGGTGGCTTTTTTTTGCCCGCAGAGTGGCCGGGGGCTGCATACCCCGCTGGCAGGGGGTAATGTGGCAAGTAAGCGGGGAGGCGGGCGGGATTGGCACACTAGCTGCAAAGATACAGAGGTCCTGCATAAGGATATGCGTGTGATTGTTACCCCAACGTTCAGGTATTTAGGGCCATCCCGGCGGGATGGCCCCTTTTTTTGGCTCTTTTTATGGTGATGCTGCGTGGTGACTGTCTGTTGCCTGATGTGAGCTGTGCAGTGATGGGGCTTGCCACTGGTGAGTTCACCCCATGATGGTGCAGTTTTTACCTATAAGGGATTAGTTACCGAACCGACTCATGTCGATCACCAGCTTGCCCACCATGCGGCCGGCTTCCACCTCGGCATGGGCCTGAGCCAGGGTCGCCGGGGTCAGCTCGGCCACCACCTTGCTGAGGGTGGTCTTGACCACGCCCTGGTCCACCAGGGCGGCGACCAGTCCCAGCAGGTTGTGTTGCTCGATCATGTCCGGGGTCTGGAACAGGGAGCGGGTGAACATGAACTCCTGGCTGAAGGTGACACTCTTGCTCTTGAGCAGGGAGAGGTCCCAGGGCACGCTCGATTCGGCGATGGTGCAGATATGGCCGAACGGGCTGATGAGGCTGGCCATGGCATCCCAGTGCTGCTCGGTGGCATTGGTGCAGAAGATGGCGTCCACCTGAGTGATGCCGAGGGCGGTGAGCTCCTCCTGCAACTGGTGATGGCTCACCACCTGATGGGCCCCCATCTGCAGGCACCAGGCCCGGGTCTCGGGGCGGGAGGCGGTGGCGATCACCTCCATGCCGGTGAGCTGGCGGGCCAGCTGGATGGCGATGGAGCCGACCCCGCCGGCGCCGCCGATGATGAGCAGCTTGCCGCTGCTCTCGCGGGTGAGGCCCATGCGCTCGAACAGGGTCTCCCAGGCGGTGATGGCGGTGAGCGGCAGGGCCGCGGCTTCCACGTCGCTCAGGCTGGTGGGGGCGAGGGCGGCGATGCGCTCATCCACCAGTTGCAGGGTGCTGTTGCTGCCGGGGCGGCTGATGTCGCCGGCATACCAGACCCGGTCGCCCGCCTTGAACAGGGTTACCTCGCGGCCGACGGCGATCACTTCGCCCACGGCGTCCCAGCCCAGCACCCGCGGGCAGCTCTCGACCTTGGCCTTGGGGGCTCGTACCTTGGTGTCGACCGGGTTGATGGAGGTGGCCTTGACCCGCACCAGCAGGTCGCGCGGGCCCGGCGTCGGGTTGGCCAGATTGGCTTCGATGAAGCAGTGGGGGTGATCGCTCGGCAGATAGTGGGTCAGGGCGATGGCTTTCATGGCAGTTCCTTTCAAATCGGTTGGATGGGGATTGCCAGCCACTCTAGTCTGGTTGATTATTCAGATTAAGATGGGTAATTGGTAAAGACTGTTTGAATATATGAACAATGTCGAACTGGAGCTGATGGGGCTGTTCGCCACTGTGGTGGAGCAGGGCAGTTTTACCGGGGCGGCCGAGTTGCTCGGCATGCCCAAATCCTCGGTCAGCCAGAAGATCTCGCGGCTCGAGTCCCAGCTCGGGGTGCGCCTGTTGCAGCGCACCACCCGCCGGCTGAGCCTGACCCCGCAGGGGGAGGTCTATGTGGAACAGTGCCGGGCGCTGCTGGCGCTGGCCCGCAGCGCCAATTTGGCGATGGCGCGGCTGCGCGCGGCCCCGGCCGGCCGGGTGCGGATCACCGCACCGGAGGCGACCGGCACCCTGCTGCTCGGCCGGATCCTGGCCGAGTTTCGGGCTCTCTACCCCGAGGTGGTGCTGGAGCTGACCCTCTGCGATGAGCAGCTCGATCTGGTGGGGGAGGGTTACGATCTGGCGCTGCGGGCGGCACCGCTGAAAGATTCTAGCCTGATCTGCCGGCGCATCGGTCAGGTACCTCGGCATCTGGTGGCGGCGCCCGCCTATCTGGCGGCCCACGGCACGCCGCAACAGCTGAGCGAGCTGGGGCGATACGCCTGCCTGGTGCACACGTCGCTGCCGGTGTGGCCGTTGCAGGAGGGAGGTTGGCGGCCGCAGGGGGCTTGTCTGAGCAATAGCTTGCTGGCGCTGCGGGAGCTGGCGATCAACGAGGGGGGGATCGCCCTGCTGCCCCATCACGTCTGCGAGGGGGATCTTGCGGCGGGACGCTTGCAGAAGGTGCTGCCGAGTCACCCCATTCCGGCCAACCCCTTCTACCTCATCTATCCGAGCCGGGAGCACCTGGCGCCCGCCCTGCGCAGCCTGATGGACTTTGTCGCGGAGCGGTTGCCGTTTGCCTGAGGCTACCAGCCGCTCTGGCCGGCGGACTCCTGATTGGGTTTGAGGCCGAGCGGCACCGACTGGCGCTCTGCCAGCATGCGGATCTGCCCCTCGATCAGGCTGGCGTTGGGGCCCAGCACCAGCACCAGCTGATGGTCGTTGAGCTGGATCCAGGAGAGGCAGCCCAGCCCCAGCAGGCGGGATTGATCCACCAGCGAGATATCGCGTACCCGCAGGCTGAGGCGGGTGAGGCAGACGCTCATCGCCTGCAGGTTGTCCATGCCGCCCAGCACCTTGAGGTACTGGATCGCCAGCATCTGGGGATCGGAGGGGGCGACGCTGGCCAGGCGTGGGTGTTCCGGGGCGATGGGCTTGCTCGGCAGGCTGAGGGGCGTGCGCTCCAGCAGCTGATAGAACAGCAAGGTGTAGGCGACGAAGAACAGGATGCCGACCGGAATGAGCCAGAAGCTGTGCTCGCCGGCGTGGTAGCTCAGCACCAGATCCAGCAGGCCGGCGGAGAAGTAGCTGCCCACCTTGATGCCGAGCGCGCTGCAGGTGGCGAGCGACAGGCCGGTCAGCAGGGCGTGGGCCAGAAACAGCCAGGGGGCGGTGAAGGCGAACAGGAACTCGATGGGTTCGGTGATGCCCACCAGCGCCGAGGTGAGCGCCAGGGTGAGCAGCAAGCCCCCCTGCGGCAATCGCTGCATGCGCTGGCGGTGCAGCCAGATGGCGAAGCAGGCGCCCGGCAGGCCAAACATGATGATGGGGTAGAGCCCGGCCACATAGCCTTCGTGCAGCGGCTGGGCGCTGGCCAGCGCCTGCAGGTTGCTCTCCCCCAGCCCGATGAGGCTGCCCAGCACCTGATGCAGGCCGAGCGGGATCAGCAGCCGATTCAGCACGCCGTAGCAGAAGGCGCCGAACGGGGTGGTGAGCAGTTCGGAGGCGAGCAGGGTGATGCCCTGTTCCAGCAGCGGCCAGAGCAGCGCGAGGGGGAAGGCCAGCAGCAAACAGGTGAGCGCCGAGGCGAGCAGGCTGGTGAAATCGCCGTTGACCAGCCGCAGCCAGTGGGGCATGGGGTGGCGCTTGAGCCAGGGGTAGACGATGGCGGTGGTCAATCCCGCCAGCAGGCCGCAGATCATGTCGCTGTGCAGGCCGGGGGCCAGGGTGCCGAGCGCCGAGCTCAGCAGCAGAAAGTTGACCGCACCGGCCAGCGCCTGGGTGCCTTCACCCTGGCGGCTCAGCCCGAAGGCGATGGCCACCGCATAGATGAGCGGCATCTGGCTGAACAGGGCGCGGCCGGTGAGGGAGAGCACCGCCAGATCCAGCACGTCCGGCTGGCCGAGCCGATAGAGCAGCGCGGCCAGCGGCAGGATGGAGACCGGCAGCAACAGGGCGTAGCCGAGTCGCTGCAGGGCTTGGGTCAGGATCTGTCTGGCGTTCTGTACGGGCATAAGGGTGCGGCATTTTGTGACATGGCGCACAGTTTACCCGTAAAACACCCATTTTGGGATAGTTTCGGAACCCTTTATTAATCCATCGATGATTGCGGCTCAAACAAGCGCCGCACATGCTGGCTCGGGGCCGGGGTCAGCAGGCTGACCAGCACGAAGGCAATCAGCCCCAGCGCCAGGCTCGGCACGATGGCGTGCAGGCCGGCCGGCTTGATCTCCCACTGGCTCAGGATGGCGTAGCAGAGGATGCCGCACACCATGCTGGCCAGGGCCCCCGGGCCGTTGGCCCGCGACCAGTAGAGGCCGAGCACCAGCGGCCACAGGAACACCGCCTGCAGGCCGCCGAAGGCGAGCAGATTGAGCCAGATGATCATCTCGGGGGGCTGCAGCGCCGCCAGCAGCACTAGCGTGCCCAGGATCAGGGTGCAGAGCAGGGAGAGGCGCGGCACCCGCACCTCCAGCTTCTCTTGGCCGGCCTTCTCCGGACTCAGGTAGTTGAGGTAGAGATCCTTCACCAGGGTGGCGGAGGCCTGGATCAGCTGGGAGTCGATGGTTGACATGATGGCCGCCATGGGCGCCGCCAGGAAGACCCCGGCCAGCCAGGGGGGCAGCACTTCCATCATCAGGGAGGGCATGATTTTGTCTGGGCTGTCCATGCCGGGCAGGATGGCGCGGCCCAGGGCGCCGGCCAGGTGCATGCCGAACATCAGCAAGGCGCTGACGATGGTACCGATGAGGATGCCGCGGTGCAGCGCCTTGCTGTCGCGATAGCCGAAGCAGCGCAGCGCCGAGTGGGGCAGCCCCACCACCCCGATGCAGACCAGCACCCAGAAGCTCAGCATGAAGGGCTGGGTCAGCAGGTCGCCGGCCCCCTGCGGGCTCACCAGCTTGGGATCGATCACCTTGAGCTGGTGGATGAGGTTGGGCAGGCCGTCACCGGCCACCAGAATGCCCGCCAGCAGCGCGCCGGTGCCAATCAGCATGATGATCCCCTGC
This sequence comes from Aeromonas sp. QDB39, assembly GCF_027707585.1. NCBI lineage: Bacteria > Pseudomonadati > Pseudomonadota > Gammaproteobacteria > Aeromonadales > Aeromonadaceae > Aeromonas > Aeromonas sp. QDB39. Next base: position 37,114 of record NZ_JAPCIV010000006.1, read on the forward strand.
AGCGCATCGGTCATCACCACGGCGCGAAAGCCGCCGATCACCGTGTAGAGCAGTACGCAGCTGGCAAACAGCAGGAGCCCCTGCTGATAGCTGAGGCCGGTGGCGGTCTCCAGCAGACGGGCGCCGCCGATGAACTGCACCACCATGGTGGCGATGAAGGCGAGGATGATGGTGACCGAGCCCAGCACCACTACCGCCTTGCTCTGGTAGCGGGCCCACAGCATGTCGTTGATGGTCACCGCATTGACCCGGCGGGCGATGATGGCGAACTTCTTGCCAAGCACCCCCAGGGTGAGCCAGACGGTGGGCAGCTGGATCATCGCCAGCAGTACCCAGCCCAACCCGATCTTGTAGGCCGCCCCCGGCCCGCCGATGAAGGAGGAGGCAGAGGTGTAGGTAGCCACCAGGGTCATGGCCAGCACCAGCCCGCCCATGCTGCGGTTGCCGATGAAGTACTCCTGCACGAAGTCGCCGCCTACCCGGTGGCGGCTGGCCCAGAAGCCGACTCCCAGCACCAGCACCAGATAGATGCACAGCGGCAGCATCAGCTCAAGATTCATGGGAAGGCTCCTTGGCATCGAGGGGAGGGGAGTCGAGGGGGATGTCCACGAACAGACGATCCACCATCAGGCCGCACAGCACGATGAACAGCAGCGGCATCAGGATGCAGCTGAGCAGGAACCAGAGCGGCATGTCCCAGCATTCGATCTCTGCGGGGATGAAATAGGCCGTGCCATACCAGGCAAGGAAGTAGAGCAGGGTCAGCAGCAGGCAGAGGGCTGCTTCCCGGCGAGCGAGCGCGAAACGATTCACCTTGGCATCCGACAATTTTGAGGGGCGCAAGGATAACAAAAAAGGGCCATGTCGCCATGGCCCTTTTTCAACAGAGGCTCCTTGCGGAGCCGACGTCCACCGACATGGCGGTCTTCGTCAAGGATCCTTACAGACCGAGCTTCTTGTGCAGGTAGTGGATGTTGGTCCCACCGTGCTGGAAGTTTTCGTCCTTCATGATCTCTTTTTGCAGGGAGACGTTGGTCTTGATCCCTTCCACCACCAGCTCGTCCAGCGCCTGACGCATGCGGGCGATGGCGACGTCACGGTTTTCACCGTAACAGATCAGCTTGCCGATCATGGAGTCGTAGTAGGGCGGTACCTTGTAGCCGGCGTAGATGTGGGAATCCCAGCGTACGCCCAGACCGCCCGGCGCGTGGAAGCGCTGGATCAGGCCCGGAGACGGCATGAAGGTGGCCGGGTCTTCGGCGTTGATCCGGCATTCGATGGCATGGCCACGGATGCGGATATCCTGCTGGGTGATCGACAGGGGCTGACCGGCGGCAATGCGCAGCTGCTCCTTGATCAGATCCACGCTGGTGACCAGCTCGGTGACCGGGTGCTCAACCTGGATACGGGTGTTCATCTCGATGAAATAGAACTCGCCGTTCTCGTACAGGAACTCGAAGGTGCCCGCACCGCGGTAGCCGATCTCGATACAGGCGCGTACGCAGCGCTCACCGATGAACTTGCGCATCTCTTCGGTGATGCCGGGTGCCGGCGCCTCTTCGACCACCTTCTGGTGGCGACGCTGCATGGAGCAGTCGCGCTCGCCCAGATAGAGGGCGTTGCCCTGGCCGTCTGCCAACACCTGAATTTCGATGTGGCGCGGGTTCTCCAGGTACTTCTCCATGTAGACCATGTCGTTCTTGAAGAACTGGCCTGCTTCGGATTTGGTCAGCGCGATGGCGGCAGACAGCTCGGCTTCACTGCGCACCACGCGCATGCCGCGACCACCACCGCCACCGGCGGCCTTGATGATCACCGGATAGCCAATGCGCTTGGCGATGGCGGCGTTGTGCTTGGCATCGCTGTCGACCGGACCGTCGGAGCCCGGTACGCAGGGCACGCCCGCTTTCTTCATCGCCTCGATGGCGGAGACCTTGTCACCCATCAGGCGAATGGTCTCGGCGCGCGGGCCGATGAAGATGAAGCCGGATTTCTCGACCACTTCCGCGAAGTCGGCGTTCTCGGAGAGGAAACCGTAACCCGGGTGGATGGCGACGGCACCGGTCACCTCGGCGGCGGCGATGATGGCCGGCACATTGAGGTAGGAGTCGGTACTGGCCGGCTTGCCGATACAGATGGTTTCGTCGGCCAGCAGCACATGCTTGAGCTCCCGGTCGGCGGTGGAGTGAACGGCCACTGTCTTGATCCCGAGCTCTTTACAGGCGCGCAGGATCCGCAGGGCAATTTCACCGCGGTTGGCGATGACTACTTTGTCCAACATGGGTGGCGACTTCCCTTATTCGATGATGAACAGCGGCTCGTCGAATTCGACGGCCTGACCATTTTCAACCAGGATCGCTTTGATCACACCGGCCTTGTCAGACTCGATTTGGTTCATCATTTTCATGGCTTCGACGATGCACAGGGTATCGCCGACATTGACGTGCTGACCGACTTCCACGAACGGCTTGGCTTCCGGGCTGGAGGAGCGGTAGAAGGAGCCAACCATCGGGGAGCGCATCAGGTGACCGCTCGGGATGGCGTCGGCAGCCGGGGCAGCAGCAACCGGTGCGGCGGCAGGAGCGGCAACCGGGGCGGCAGCTTGTTGCATGATCATCTGCGGAGCAGCGGTCACCTGACCGGAGAAGTTGCGACTGATGCGAACGGACTCTTCACCTTCGGAGATCTCCAGTTCGGCGATGCCGGACTCTTCAACCAGTTCAATCAGCTTCTTGATTTTGCGGATATCCATTAGCATTCTCTTTCTTCTTTATCTGATCAGTGATTATCAAGCCGCGCGCAACTGGTGCACGGCCGCGGTTAAAGCGAATTGGTAGCCATCGGCCCCCAGCCCACAAATGACCCCCTTGGCGACATCAGACAGATAGGAGTGATGACGGAAGGGTTCCCTGGCATGGACGTTGGACAGGTGAACCTCGATAAAGGGGATGGCCACACCCAGCAGCGCATCGCGGATGGCGACGCTGGTGTGGGTGAAGGCGGCCGGGTTGATGATGATGAAATCCACCTGACCCATGGCCTGGTGGATGCGGCCGACCAACTCATGTTCGGCATTGGATTGCAGGTGTTCCAGTGTGACCCCGAGTTCGCCGGCGTTGTGCGTCAGATCGGCGACGATCTCATCGAGCGTCTTGCTGCCGTAGATGCCCGGTTCCCGTTTGCCCAGCAGGTTCAGGTTCGGCCCGTTGAGCAGGAGAATTCGGTGTTTTTGCGACATATTGAGTACATCCTCGATGATAATGCTGCTATCTGTCAGCCATCTTGTGGACTATCAGAAATCTAGTCATTTTCTGCGCAAATCGGTGTGCACTGGCACACAGATTTCGCAATTATATTGATTTCGTGAAAATTAGCAGCATTTTACTGGTCTAATCTCTACATCTGTCTATTTTTTGCGCTAACTGGTGCGTTGTTGAAACGCTCAGTAGCAAAGACGACAAAGCCGGCTCGAGGCCGGCTTTGGAGGCAGGAACGCAGTCAGGATCAGGCTGCTTCCGACTTCTCGCGGATCAGCTTGTCTACCACGCCCGGATCCGCCAGGGTGGAGATATCCCCCAGGCTGTCGGTCTCGCCGGTGGCGATCTTGCGCAGAATTCGCCGCATGATCTTGCCGGAGCGGGTCTTGGGCAGCCCCTCGGCCCAGTGGATCACGTCCGGGGTGGCGATGGCGCCGATCTCCTTGCGGACCCACTCCTTCACCTCTTTATGCAGCTCCCGGCTCGGCTCCTCGCCGGCGATCAGGGTGACATAGGCGTAGATGCCCTGACCCTTTATCTCGTGCGGCACGCCCACCACCGCCGCTTCGGCGATCTTGGGATGGGAAACCAGCGCGGATTCAATTTCGGCGGTGCCCATGCGGTGACCGGAGACGTTCAGTACATCATCCACCCGTCCGGTGATCCAGTAGTAACCATCCTCGTCGCGACGGGCACCGTCGCCGGTGAAGTAGCGGCCGGGGAAGGTGGAGAAGTAGGTCTGCTCGAACCGCTCGTGATCGCCAAACACGGTGCGCATCTGGCCCGGCCAGGAGTCGGTGATCACCAGGTTGCCCTCGGTGGCCCCCTCCAGTGGCTCGCCCATGTTGTCCACCAGCGCCGGCTGCACGCCGAAGAAGGGACGGGTAGCCGAGCCTGGCTTGAGATCGGTGACGCCGGGCAGCGGGCTGATGAGGATGCCGCCGGTCTCGGTCTGCCACCAGGTGTCGACGATGGGGCAGCGCTCCTCGCCTATGGTGCGGTAGTACCACTCCCAGGCTTCCGGGTTGATGGGCTCGCCCACCGACCCCATGATGCGCAGGCTTGAACGGGAGGTGCCGGCTACCGCCTCGTTGCCCTTGGCCATCAGCGCACGGATGGCGGTGGGGGCGGTGTAGAGGATGCTGACCTGGTGCTTGTCCACCACCTGGCTCATGCGGTTGGTGACCGGGTAGTTGGGCACCCCTTCGAACATGATGGTGGTGGCGCCGTTGGCAAGCGGCCCGTAGACCAGATAGGAGTGGCCGGTGACCCAGCCCACGTCGGCGGTACACCAGTAGATGTCCTCTTCGTGGTAGTCGAAGATGTACTTGAAGGTGAGGGTGGCATAGACCAGATAGCCGCCGGTGGTGTGCAGCACCCCCTTGGGTTTGCCGGTGGAGCCGGAGGTGTAGAGGATGAAGAGCGGATCTTCGGCCCCCATCGCCTCGGGCGGGCAGTCGGCGCTGACGGTGGCGACGGCGTCGTGCCACCAGATGTCCCTGTGGTTGTGCCAGGCGATGTTGCCGCCGGTGCGTTTGAGCACGATCACCTTGTTGACCTTGGTCTCCGGGTTGGTGAGCGCTTCATCCACGTTCTTCTTGAGCGGCACCGGACGGCCGCCGCGCAGCCCTTCATCGGCGGTGATGACGATGGAAGAGCCGGAGTCGATGATGCGACCGGCCAGGGCTTCCGGCGAGAAACCGCCGAACACGATGCTGTGCACCGCGCCGATGCGGGTACAGGCCAGCATGGCGATGGCGGCTTCCGGCACCATGGGCATGTAGAGGCAGACCACGTCGCCGCGATGCACTCCCTGCGCCTTCAAGACGTTGGCAAACTTGCACACCTCGGTGTGCAGCTCGCGGTAGGTGAGCTTGCGATCTTCGGCCGGGTTGTCCCCTTCCCAGATGATGGCGACCTTGTCGCCGCGCTGGGCCAGATGGCGGTCCAGACAGTTGGCAGAGACGTTGAGCAGGCCGTCTTCATACCATTTGATGGAGACGTGGCCCGGATCATAGGAGGTGTTCTTGACCCTGGTGTAGGGCTTCATCCAGTCGAGGATCTTGCCCTGCTCGCCCCAGAAGGCATCCGGATCCTGCACCGAGGCCCGGTACATGGCTTCATAGCCTGCCTTGTCCAGCAGGGCGCCGTTGCTGATGTGGGCTTTGACCGGGTAGACCTTGCTCTCGCTCATGTATCACTCCTTTGAATACATTCTTGTAATGATTAGGTAACAACTTATACCTTTGGCGGGGGAGGGCAATTAGACTTTTGGATAGATGGCAACATCCGCTTACAGTCGAGTCGATGACAATTAATCGCTGATTGGGTAAAAACGTCGTTTTATCGACGGAGATAGTCCCATGTTGACCCTGCTATTGTGCTCCTCCCTCTGGCAGTTCGAGGCCCCGCAGGCCACCGATGAGGCATTGGCCGCCCCCCATGCCAACGACCTTGCGTTGACACCGGCACAGCCCGCCTCGCCATCCCTGCGGGACCACATCAGCGGCCAGTTGAGCGAGGCCTGGCTGGCGCGCAAGCCGTCGGTGTCCGTCACCCTCGAAGAGAAAAAATCCTCCTATCCGCAGGACTCGTTGCTGGAAGAGTCACGCCGGCAGCAGGACGAAGGGTGGGATGCCAGGCTGACCTTCAACTGATGAGCGTCAACTGCGCCACTGGCGCGGCGCGGATCCCGGCACACCGCTAGCACCAGGCGCCCTTGCGCGAGTCCAGCTGCTCGGCCAGATGGGGCTCGGCCAGCGGGTGGCTGAACAGATAGCCCTGCCCCTCCTGGCAGTGCAGTGACTGCAGAAACTGGCGCTGGGCCTGGGTCTCGATTCCTTCGGCGGTGACCACCATGCCCAGGCTGTCGGCCAGGTTGATGATGGTACGACACAGCTCCCGGCTGTGTTTGTCATCGGGCAGTGCCTGCACGAAGGTGCGGTCAATCTTGATGCGATCGATGGGCAGGCTCTTGAGCAGACTCAAGGATGAGAAGCCGGTGCCGAAGTCGTCGATGGCGATCTGTACCCCCAGCGCCTTCAGGCGTCTGAACAGCTGCAGGCTCTGATCGACTCGCTGGATGATGCTCTCGGTGACCTCTATCTCCAGCTTCTCTGGCGGAAAGCCGGTCTCGGCCAGGATGGCGGCGACCCGCTCCACGTAACCTGCCGAGCGCATCTCCCGCACCGACACATTGATCGACAGCCTGGGTACCGCCAGTCCGGCGGCCAGCCACGCCTGTCCCTGCTGGCAGGCGGTGCGCATCACCCATTCGCCGATCTGCTCGATAAGCCCGCACTCCTCGGCCACCGGGATGAAGCGGGTGGGCCCTATCATGCCCTCGCTGGGGTGCTGCCAGCGCAGCAGGGCCTCCAGCCCGCTCATGCGGTTGCTGGCGAGTTCCGTCATGGGCTGATAGAGGACGCAGAGCTGATGCTGCTCGATGGCCTTGAACAGCCCCTGCTCCATGCTCATTCGCTCCTTGGTCTGCTCGGTCATGTCCGGGGTATAGAACAGATAGCCGTTGCGGCCCCGGTTCTTGGCCTCGTACATGGCGCTGTCGGCGGCGCTGACCAGGGTATCCGGACTGGTGGCGTGTTCCGGATAGAGGGCGATGCCGATGCTGGCGGAGACGGCCACCCGCTCGTGGTCGAGTTCGACCGGCTCGCGCAGGCTGGCCAGCAGTTGCTCGGCGAGCCGCTCCAGCTCCTGTGGCCGTTCAAAGAAGGGGATCAGCACCAGGAACTCATCGCCACCGAGCCGGGCGGCCACGTCGTTGTGGCGCAGGACGCGGCGGATCCGCTCGGCCAGCAGCTTGAGCAGTTCATCGCCGGCGCGATGGCCCAGGGTGTCGTTGATCAGCTTGAAGCCGTCCAGATCGATGAACAGCAGGGCCAGTTGCTGGTGGTTGAGCTGGGCTGTCTTGAGTTCCAGCTCCAGCCGCTCCTGCAGCAGGTTGCGGTTGCCGAGCTCGGTCAGGGGATCGTGATAGGCGAGGTGATTGAGCTGTGCTTCGGCCTTGCGAATGGCGCTGATGTCGGAGAAGGCGATGACGTAGTTGGTGGTGTTGTGGCGACTGTCGTGCACGGCGCTGACATGCTGCCAGGAGGTGAAGTAGCCGCCATCCTTGCGCAGGCACATCATCTCGCCATGCCAGGCGTGACTGCCGGGCAGCAGGGTATGCCAGGGATAATCGATGTCGGTGTGACGGCGTGGATGCATGATGGCCTCCGGCGACTTGCCCACGATCTCCGCCTCTTCATATTGAGTCATGCTGGAAAAGGCCGGATTGACCGAGATGATCTGGCGCTGGCCATCCATGATGATGATGCCTTCGGCGGCGGTCTCGAATACCACGTTGGCCTGGCGCAGCTTGTCCTCCTGGTTGCAGCGACTGGTGGCATCGTGGATCACCCCGGTGATGCGCCGCCCCTGATGGTCGGTGGCCGCCACGTGATCGGCGTGAATGTCGACCCAGCCCCGCAACTGATCCGGCCCGAGATAGCCGAGGGTGAGGTGAATGGGGGCCGTGCCGTTGACCGCCGCCCTGAACTGCTCGCCAGAGAGCGGGTCGAAGCGCTTGATGAACTGCTCCATCCCCCCCTGAAACTGGCTGGCCGTGGTGCCGAGCAGGCGCTCGACCTGGCCGTCAAACTGCAGCCTGTCCTCCGTCACATGCCACTCCCACACCCCGATCTGGCCGGCACTCATGGCCAGTTGCAGCCGCTGCTGTGCTTCGACCTGCTCGGTGACGTCCCGCACTATGGTGAGGATGCGGTCGGGCACCCCCTGTTCGTCCAGCATGGGGCTGTAAATCGCCTGCCAGTGGCGCTGCCGGCCCTGGTGGGCCGCGGTATGGCCGCTCAGGTTCAGCTCGACCCGGGGGATGCCGCTGCTGATGATCTGCTGGAACAGGGGTTCCAGCACCGGAGCCAGCGTGGGGACGATTTCGCGCAGGTATCTGCCGTAGTGCTCTTCTCGGGAGAGACCGTTGAGATCGGCCAGGGTCTGGTTGACGCTGCGGCAGCGGAAGTGGCGGTCAAACACACCTATGCCAAACGGGGCCAGTTCGAACAGCTGTTGCAGCTCGTTCATGTTCAATTGCCCCGCCAGCGGTGGATCCGGCATGGCATTGAAAGTCTCTTCGCCCATCGCGTACTCCTGAATTGACTTCTTTGTCATTTAAGCTGCTGTCAGTATGGCATGAAGCATTCTGGAGGGAAGAGAGGGGGCGTCATTCGCCCCCTTTTTGCGGTGTTACCAGCTGAAGTGATAACTCAGGGTCAGGTTGATCATCGGTTGCCAGTCGTGCTCCTTGATGAGCCACTGCTTGGCGCCGAACTCGGTGCCAAGGCGCCACTGCTGCCAGCGCCAGCTGCGTTCCAGCGTGACTCCCCAGTCCCGCAGGCCCTCGTTTGCCCCATAGGCGGCCATGTGGGCTTGACTGCCCCGGGTCAGCCAGAGGTTGAGGGAGATCTCGGCCGGCAGCGGCAGGCTGTGCTCCATGTACCAGAGCTGGCCATAACGGCCGCTGACGTCATAGAGCTGGCCCAAGGTGAGCTGGTGATCGTCGTCCAGTTGCCAGCCGAGGCGCCAGAAGGCGCTGAAGCGGTTGCGATCGACCACCTGCATGGGGGCGACGCCGACCGCGAAGAAGCTCTTTTTGTAGAGCGGCAAGGCCAGCCCGGCGCTCTGGCCATCGGCGAAAAGCAGGCCGACCTGGGTTTCCCGCTCATAGGCGAGCCAGAACTGCATGCTGGCATCGGCGCGGACCCCCGCCTGATTGCTGCCGAGCTGCCACTGACCGCCCAGCTGCCACTGGTTGTCCGGCTCTTTGGCCGACAGGGGCAGGGTCAGGAACAGCAGCGGCAGCCAGCACTTATTTGCCATAGAGCCGCGCCCAGTCCCGGTCCTGATGCATGCCCATCAGGTGGCAGATGATGCCGGAGCGCTGGAAGGCATAGATGAGCAGCACGCTGGTGGCGCTAAGCGCCATGATGAGGCCGAAGTTGTTGGGCAAGATGGTGCCCTGACGGGCGGTCCACCACAGCAAGAGCGGGCCCCACAGGTGCACGAAGATGCTCTTGTGGAAGATGAAGACGGTCAGCGAGTACATGCCGATCCAGTTGAGCGGTCGCCAGCACAGCCGGATGTTGCGCTGATGCAGCCAGAGCACGGCCCCGATCACCAGAAACTCCATGCCCCAGATGCCGGCGCGGCCGACCATGTCCATCGCCAGTTCGTGTTCGTTGGCGTAGATATCGCTGAGCTCGACCGTGCTGGTCTCGCCGAACATGAGATAGACGGCCAGCGCCAGCAGCGAGAGCGTCAGCACCAGGGCGTTGAGGCGATCCCGCCATTGGGGCCGCTGATGCCAGCACCAGCCATAGAGGAAGCCGAAGCAGCCGCTGGCCATGAAGAGGTCGAGGCGGGCATCCAGCTCGTAGTCGGGGTGCACGTGCAGCTTCATCCAGCTGTCGATGTGACCGAGCAGATCCTGCACGCCGAGCTGATCCAGCAGCAGGCTGAGCAGGGTCAGCAGCAGCATGCCGCGAATGCCGAACCAGGCATAGACCAGCGAGAAGAGCGCCAGCAGACACATCCACAGCATCACTGGATAGAACGAGATGGCCTCGCCGAAGTTGGGGGCGATCACCAGCCCTTCCACATAGAGCACCAGAATGATGCTGGCGAACAGCACCAGCTTGCCGCCCAGCTGCGGTCTGAAACTGGCCTGATCGCGGCGACTGAGGTTGAAGGCGGCCAGTGCCAGGTAGATCTGGCTGACCCAGGGAATGAGCCAGGCCGAGACCTGGGCCGTGGTGTGATCCATGGGCAGCAGCTGGCCGGCCATCGCCTTGTGCGACAGATAGAAGCTGTCCCACAGGGCGTGTTCCCGGTTGAAGAAGTCGATATACCAGTAGTTGAGGTAGCCGGTGTAGTGCTCGAAGACGGCCATGAAGATGACGAGCCCTCGCAACAGGTCGAGACCCGTGATGCGTGCATCCTGTGGAGGCATGCTGATGCTCCTGCATTGGTTGGAAAAGGAGCGGCACTATAACGGTTGCGGCGAAACTGAACGGGAGCTGAATGTAAGCGAATGTTACCAGCAATTGAGGGTCTGCCCTTGTGACAAGGGCGGATGGGCGGATCGGGCTGTCATGATTTGTAATATTTTTGGTGGTTTATCAGCCTTTCTGGCGGCCGAAGGCCTGGATGCCGCGCACCAGCACCAGCAGGCCGAGCCCGTGAAACGGCAGCGCCAGGGCGAGCAGCAGCAGCCAGTGGGCCTCGCTGCCGCTGCTGTTGATGAAGTCGACCCAGGCGGCCAGCAGGGCCAGCATGCCCGCTATCTGGAAGCGGCGGCGCAGCACCACCTCCACCCCGAGATTGGCGAGGTAGAGGGTCAGCAGGATGCCGGCGAAACCGGTGAGCTGGGCGGTACCGTAGAGGACGCGGTCCGGGTTGAACAGCAGGGTCACGAGGGGGGTAAGGCCCTGATCCAGCGGGATCAGGGCCAGCAGCCAGCAGGCGATCAGCAGCAGGGCCGTCTTCATGTCGAACTCAGTCGGCGGCTGGCGCCGGTTTGACCAGGCTGAGGTAGTTGGCATCCATGGTGAGGAAGACCCCCAGCAGGCGGGCGCTGGCGCCGTAGAAGCCAAACGGATCGGCGGCGCGGCAGGCGCGCTCGAAATGCGGGAACCAGGCCAGCAGATGGCCGTGCAGCAAGGCCTCCTGCTCGCCGAGCCACTGTTCGCGCAGATCGGCGCTGGCGGCTTCGGCGGCGCGGATGATGAGATTGCCCATCAGATCCAGTTCGACCCCCAGATGATCGACCGGTTGTTGGTATTTGGCGCTGACATCGATATTGAGCCGGCTCAGTCGCGCCTGCATGCGCTCGAGCGCTGCGGCGTCCTGGTGGGCGGATTCATGGGGAGAGACGGCGTCGTTGGCCAGGAACAGCTCATGGAAGTCGCCGGCCAGCGCGTTGGCCCGCTCGGGGCGCACCAGCAGGCGGGCGATGGCGTCATTGAGCTCGGCCACGGCCGGGCGCATCGGATCGAGCGTGGAGAGGCTCTTCAGGAAGCTTCGCACATCATAGCTGTCGTATTCGGCGATCTGTTCGTCGCTGAGCTGGGCGGTAAACAGGGTGGCAAACCACCAGTAAAGTTCGGCCCGACGTTCGCTAGTGGCCAGAAATTCCTGCATTTTTCCTCCGTGGATGGCAAGCGGGAAGCAGACTGAGCCCGATTCTAACGGCTTTGGCAGAAAAGTTAACCCATAGGTGACAATCCGCCGAACAAGTCGGGAAAAACGCCGCCAGAGGCGGCCTTTTCAGGGCATGTCGGCGACGGTGTCAGGCGGTGGGGCGAGTCTCGAACTGCGGCAGCTCATCGGTGATCTCGTGCCAGGGGGCCTTGGAGCCGACGAAAATGTGAAAGCCGGGCCGCTGGCTCGGCGCCGTGTCGAGAATGCCGAGGCGCAGGTTCAGCTTGCCGCTGCTGCGCTTCTCGCTGAACAGGCTGGAGCCGCAGTGGCGGCAGAAGGCGAGGGTGGTCTCGGGGGATTTCTGGAAGCGGCTGATGGCCTCCTCTCCTCGGGTGATGGTGACGAGCGCACCATCCAGGCCGCCCACCGGGGCGTAATCGGCGCCGGAAAATTTGCGGCACTCGGAACAGTGGCAGTTGCCCAGGTAGTCGAAGCGGTCGGGCAGGCTCAGGGCGACGGCGCCGCACAGGCAGCTGGCGGTCAATGATGTCATCTTGCGGATCCTTGGCTGATGGGTCAGAGCTCCTCGCGATAGAGCGTCTTCTTGCAGCGGGTGCAGATATGCTGGCGCCGGAAATCGGTCTGGTGCACCAGGCCCACATCCAGTTGCTGATGGTGGCCGCAATGAATGCAGAAGATGATGTCGCCATCGATGGCTTCCGGGTGCGCTGCCAGATACTGCTCGCGGGTGGGCAGTTGATCCCACTGCGTGACAAAGGGACTCTTGCGAGTGCCGGTATAGTAGATCCAATAGAACAGCGCGAATACCGAAATAATCAGAAACAGCATCAGGTTATCCAGCATGGCTTACTCCCGTGAGGTCTGCGGTGCAAAGAGGCAAGGGGATGACGTGAGCAGCAGTTGACCGAATGCGATGAGAGGGCCCTTCCGTTGCCGGTCGCGTCGTTGTTGCGCATGCCGGGCAACCGCTGTGCCAGCTAAAGATGTTATCTGTTAGTAAATGCTATATCCATGATCTGGCTCTGGTTTTGGTTGTTCGGCCAGTCCGGGCCCGGTCATGTTGCCCGAGCGGTGACAGGGGATGGCACGGCTGGCGTGGGTGTCGGGCGATGACGGGCCAGCCGATTGGGGGCCATGGTCATTGTGAATTTCGCGACACATTTTACATTTTTTAAACAAATTTTTGGGTGGTTGGACTGTCTCTTTGATCCGGCTCACGTTACAATGCGCCTGCCCACTTCACCTATCGCGCAAACGATTTTCAGGAGAGAAACGGATGTTGAAACGTGACATGACCATTGCCGGCTATGATCCAGAGCTGTGGCAGGCCATCACAGACGAGACCCGTCGTCAGGAAGAGCATATCGAGCTGATTGCGTCCGAGAACTACACCAGCCCCCGTGTCATGGAAGCCCAGGGCTCCCAGCTGACCAACAAGTACGCCGAGGGTTACCCCTCCAAGCGTTACTACGGTGGTTGCGAGTATGTGGATGTGGTTGAAACCCTGGCTATCGAGCGCGCCAAAGAGCTGTTCGGTGCCACCTACGCCAACGTGCAGCCGCACTCCGGCTCCCAGGCCAACAGCGCCGTCTACATGGCTCTGCTGCAGCCGGGCGACACCGTGCTGGGCATGAACCTGGCCCACGGCGGTCACCTGACCCACGGCTCCCCGGTCAACTTCTCCGGCAAGCTGTACAACATCATCCCCTACGGCATCGACGAGTCCGGCAAGATCGACTACGACGACATGGAATGTCAGGCCGTCGAACACAAGCCGAAGATGATGATCGGTGGTTTCTCCGCCTACTCCGGCATCGTCGACTGGGCTCGCATGCGCGAAATCGCCGACAAGGTCGGTGCCTGGCTGTTCGTCGACATGGCCCACGTGGCAGGCCTCATCGCCGCTGGTGTCTACCCGAACCCGGTGCCCCACGCTCACGTGGTCACCTCCACCACCCACAAGACCCTGGCCGGTCCGCGCGGTGGTCTGATCCTCTCCGCCGCTGACGACGAGGAGCTCTACAAGAAGCTCAACTCCGCCGTCTTCCCGGGTGGTCAGGGTGGCCCGCTGATGCACGTCATCGCCGGTAAAGCGGTGGCCTTCAAAGAGGCACTGGAGCCGGAGTTCAAGACCTACCAGGCTCAGGTCGTCAAGAATGCCAAGGCGATGGCAGCGACCTTCATCGAGCGCGGCTACAAGATCGTCTCCGGCGGTACCGACAACCATCTGATGCTGGTTGACCTGATCGGCCGCGAGCTGACCGGCAAAGAGGCCGACGCTGCGCTGGGTAAAGCCAACATCACCGTCAACAAGAACTCCGTGCCCAACGACCCGCGCTCCCCGTTCGTCACCTCCGGTGTGCGGATCGGTACCCCGGCCATCACCCGCCGTGGTTTCAAGGAAGCCGAGTCCATCCAGCTGACCAACTGGATCTGTGACGTGCTGGACAATCACGACAACGATGCCGTGCTGGCCACCGTACGTGAACAGGTGCTGGATATCTGCCGTCGTTTCCCGGTGTATGCCTGATAAGGGCCCTCACCCGGTTTGAGACCAATGCCACCCACGGGTGGCATTGTTTTTTGTGGCGTTTGGCAACACAGGAGGGCCTGATGACGCTGAAGGGCGAAGAGCATAGCGGGCAAGGCAATCTGACCATGGCCAGTGAACAGCAAGACCTGGCGCTGGAGGCGGCGCTCAGGCAGGCGATCCGTGCCCAGTACCACTTTCGCGCTAGCGAACAGGGGCAGCTGGCCTGGGACGTGCGCCGGCTGGTGCGACTGAGCCGCGATCTGCCGGTGCAGGCGGTGGCGCTCGGCGAGATTGCCGAGCTCGATCAGGTGCACTGGTACGGCCATGACGCCGCCCGCCCCACGGTGCGTAGCGTGGTGGAGCACTGCCAGCTGATGATGGCGGCCGATCTCGCCTATCCCATCCTGCTGGACAGCGCCGGCCGGGTGATGGATGGGATGCACCGGGTAGGCAAGGCGTTGCTGCTGGGCCACAGCCATATCGAGGCGCGTCGCTTTGCCGTCGATCCCGCCCCCGATTATCAGGGCTGCGACCCCGATACCCTGCCTTATGACGACTGAGCTCGGTTGATTGGATAATCAGGGTGAACATCGGAAACACTATTTTTCAAGAGATGGATTGCAGGAGATAGCTCAGTGAAGAGAGTGCTAGAGATCCGAAACTATCGGCTCAAAGCCGGGAGTGGAGCGATTTTTCATAAGTTGGTGGCAGAACAGAGTTTGCCTCTACATCGTGAGTGGGGGATGGATGTGGTGAATCACGGACCCTCCCTACATGATCCGGACGTTTATTTTTTGATGCGGGCTTACGATGACCTTGAGGAATTAAATCGTTCACAGGCGGCATTCTATGCCACTGAAGCATGGCGGACAGGTCCGAGAGAAGCCATTGTCGAGTTGATCGAGAGCGACGCCAATACTGTGCTCTGGTTGTCTGATGTCGCCATTGATGCACTCCGTGGTTGCTGATGGCATCTGTCACATCCCTTGTTTCCACGGGCTTTTACCGGTTCCGGATGGCCGTGCTACACTGGCCGGCCTAGCGCCAGCCCCCGGGGCCGGCGCCCTTTTCCGTCAACGCCGGAGGTCCGATGCATTGCCCTTTCTGTAGTGCGGTAGATACCAAGGTGATCGATTCCCGTCTGGTGGCCGAAGGCCATCAGGTGCGCCGCCGTCGCGAATGTCTGCTCTGCCACGAGCGTTTCACCACTTTCGAGATGGCCGAGCTGGTGATGCCCCGCGTCATCAAGTCCAACGGCTCGCGCGAGCCATTCAACGAAGACAAGCTGCGTGCCGGCATCTTGCGGGCGCTGGAGAAGCGGCCGGTGAGCATGGAGGCCATCGAAAAGGCGGTCAACCACATCAAGTCCCGCCTGCGCGCCACCGGCGAGCGCGAAGTCGCCTCCCAGCTGGTGGGCAACCTGGTGATGGACGAGCTCAAGAGCCTGGACAAGGTGGCCTATATCCGCTTTGCCTCCGTCTATCGCAGTTTTGAAGACATTCGCGAGTTCGGCGAAGAGATCGCCAAGCTGGAGAAGTAAGCCTTTCTTCCAAACCAGGTTGCCGCGTTCGATAACGCTGCGCTAATCGAACCTACGATATTGCGTAAGCCTGGATGTGCTGTCAGAGGAGCCCAGATGTTTAGTCAAGACGATTACCAATGGATGAGCCGGGCTCTCGAACTGGCCCGCCGTGGCCGTTACACCACGGCCCCCAACCCTTGCGTCGGCGCCGTGCTGGTGAAGGCCGGCGTGGTGGTGGGAGAGGGCTGGCACCAGCGGGCTGGCGAGCCCCATGCCGAGGTTTATGCCCTGCATGCCGCCGGTGACAACGCCCGCGGCGCCACCGCCTACGTGACCCTGGAACCCTGCTCCCATCACGGCCGCACCCCGCCCTGCGCCGAGGCACTGATCAAGGCCGGGGTGACCCGGGTGGTCGCCGCCATGGTGGACCCCAATCCCCAGGTGGGCGGGCGCGGCCTGCGCATGCTCTCCGAGGCCGGCATCAAGACCGACTTCGGCCTGCTGGCAAGCGAAGCCGAGGCGCTCAACCCGGGCTTTTTCAAGCGGATGCGTACCGCGTTTCCGCAGGTGACGGTCAAGCTCGGCGCCAGCCTGGATGGTCGCACCGCCATGGCGAGCGGCGAGAGCCAGTGGATCACCTCCCCGGAGGCGCGTCGCGACGTGCAGCGGCTGCGGGCTCGCCACGATGCGGTGCTCTCCAGCGCTGAGACGGTGCTGGCGGATAACGCCTCCCTCACCGTGCGCTGGGACGAGCTGCCTGCCTCGGTCAAGGCCGCTTATCCCAAAGAGACCCTGCGCCAGCCGCTGCGGGTCATCGTCGATTCGCAAAACCGGCTCACCCCGGATCTGCCGCTGTTCCAGAGCGATGGCCCGGTACTGCTGGCTCGCCACAAGGCATCCGGTGAGTGGCCCGCCTGGGTGCAGCAGCTGGAAGTACCGCTGCTGGACGGCAAGCTGGATCTGGTCAGCCTGTTCATGCTGCTGGCCAAGCAGAACGTCAACGCTGTGCTGGTGGAAACTGGGCCGCGGCTGTGCGGCGCCCTGCTGGACAAGGGGCTGGTGGACGAGCTGGTGCTCTATCAGGCGCCCAAACTGATGGGGGATGAGGGGCGCGGCCTGTTCCACCTGCCGGGGCTGACCCGGCTGTTCCAGGCGCCCAAGCTCAACATCAAGGATGTGCGCATGGTGGGGCCGGATATCCGCATTACGGCCAGACTGGCCTGATTTATCAATGTTAAAGGGGGCGGTGTCGCCCCCGTCATCAGCAAGGTGATCTGCATGTTTACCGGAATTATCGAAGCGGTGGGAACCCTGGCCGAGCTGCGCCGCCAGGGTGAGGACATGGCCCTCACCGTGCACGCACCGACTCTGGACTTCAGCGACGTCAAGCTGGGCGATTCCATCTCCACCAACGGTGTCTGCCTCACCGTGATTGCGCTCGGCGACAAGAGCTATACCGCCGACGTGTCGCTGGAAACCCTCTCCCGCACCGGTTTCGCCACCGCCAGGGTGGGGGATCGGGTCAACCTCGAGAAGGCGTTGATGCCCACTTCCCGCCTCGGTGGCCATCTGGTGTCCGGTCATGTGGACGGCATCGGCGAGGTGAAGAGCAAGTCCGCCAGCGGCCGCGCCATCGAGTACTGGATCAAGGCACCGGGCGAACTCTCCCGCTACATCGCCGAGAAGGGCTCGATCGCGGTGGACGGCATCAGCCTCACCGTCAACGCCGTGCAGGGGGATCTGTTCCGGCTGACCATAGTGCCCCACACCGCCCAGGAGACCACCATCGCCCAGTGGAAACCTGGCTACAGGGTCAATCTCGAGGTGGATCAGATTGCCCGCTATCTGGAGCGGCTGATGACGGGCAAGCGCGAGGAGAGCAACGCCTCCACCCTGACCCTGGAAAAGCTGGCCCAGTCCGGTTTCCTGTGATGGTCCCTCGGCGGGAAAAACGCTTTTCTGTGATCCCGCGCCGATTGAAATGGGGCCCCCTGTGCCCCATCTAGAGCACAATAGGCAGTATCAAGCCGAGCCGACTGGCTCAATCCCCGCAGCATGTTGATGGAGTAGCCCATGGCGCTAAGCACGACCCAGGAAATCATTGCCGATATCAAGGCTGGCAAGATGGTGATCCTGATGGATGACGAAGACAGGGAGAACGAAGGGGACCTCATCATGGCCGCCTCCTGTGTCCGCCCGGAAGATATCAACTTCATGGCCCGTTACGGCCGGGGGCTCATCTGTCTGACCTTGACCCGGGATCGCTGCAAGCAGCTGGCGCTGCCGCTGATGGTCGATCGCAACAATGCCCAGTTCTCCACCGCCTTTACCGTGACCATCGAAGCGGCCGAAGGGGTAACCACCGGCATCTCCGCCGCCGACCGCGCCGTCACCGTGCAGGCTGCTGTCGCACCGAACGCCAAGGCCGCCGATCTGGTGCAGCCCGGCCACATCTTCCCGCTGATGGCGCAGGACGGTGGCGTGCTGACCCGCGCCGGTCACACCGAGGCCGGTTGCGATCTGGCCCGGCTGGCGGGTTACGAGCCGGCGTCCGTCATCGTCGAGATCCTCAACGAAGATGGCACCATGGCGCGCCGCCCTGATCTGGAGCTGTTCGCCGAGCAGCACGGCATCAAGCTCGGTACCATCGCCGACCTCATCGAATACCGCAATCAGCACGAGACCACGGTAGAGAAGGTGGCCGAGTGCAAGCTGCCCACCGAGTTTGGCGAGTTCGACCTCATCACCTTCCGCGACACCATCGACAACCAGGTGCACTTCGCCCTGAAAAAGGGTGAGGTACAGGCCGAGCAGCCGACCCTGGTGCGAGTCCATCTGCACGACGTGCTGAGCGATCTGCTGCTGACCGATCGCCATAGCGCCCGCAGCTGGCCGCTGCCCAAATCCATGGCCCGCATCGCCGATGAAGGCGGAGTGCTGGTGATCCTGGGAGCGGAAGCTCACGGCGCCGAGCTGCTGGCCCGGGTCAAGGGGTTCGAGGCGGCGGACAAGGGGCTGGCACCGGAAGGGGCCAAGTGGCAGGGTACCTCGCGCCGGGTCGGCGTCGGTTCCCAGATCCTCAAGGCGCTGGGCGTCGGCAAGATGCGCCTGTTGAGCTCACCGAAGAAGTATCATGCCCTCGGCGGTTTCGGCCTGGAAGTGGTGGAGTACGTCGGCGAATAAGCCTGATGTGATGAAATGAATATGAAGTAAGGGATGACATCGGTCATCCCTTGTTGTTTTGCCTCAGCGGCGCCGGCGCAACCAGGCCAGCGGCAGCAGCAACAGGGCTGCGAATCCGGTGGCGCCACCACCGCCACTGCTTGAAGTGGTCGTCGTGGTGGTATCCGGAGTCTTGGTGGGCTCGCTGGTGAGACTGATCAGGGCCCCTTCAAGACGCTGGCTCGCCCCCTGTTCATTGGTGGCGGTGAGTTCAACGCCCTGCACGCGAAGGGTACCGACAGTATTGTTGCCATCGGCGCGAAGGCGCAGGGTGCAGGTTTGACCCGCTTCCAGACGGGCGGCGCAGCCGTTGCTCATGGCGGGGGCGTCGCTGTAGATGCCGCTCAGGGTGACCGCCTGGTTGCTGCGGTTGGCCAGCAGGTAGTCGGCCCAGCCACTGGTGCCTGAAGGCAGGATCAGGCCGCGGACCGTGGTCAGGGTGACGCCTTGCTGCTGCTCGGCGATCCAGTCACTGAAGGCGGGGGCGTAGACATAGCCACCGGCGCTGCCGGTGGCGCAGGGGAAGGCCCCGTAGCTGGTCACGCCGACCAGTTGTCCACCATAAGTGAGCGGACCACCGCTGTCGCCTTTGCAGGTGTCCTGACCGGCCAGCTTGCCGGCGAAGATATGGGTCGTGGTCGGGTCACCGTACCAGAAGTCCCGGTCTCCCCGATAGGCGAGATCCACCGCCAGCAGCTGCTGGCTGGCTTTGGTCGCGCTGGGGTCGATGCCACCGTACCCCAGGGCATGCAGCATGGTCGTGTTCTGCTGCCAGGTATCCTTGATGACGGGGTCGGCGATGGCGATCGGTGCCTGGGTAACGGGCGTGGCAAGGTGCAGCAGGGCCACGTCCGAGGCGTTCGGGGTGTCGCGATAACCCAGATTGATCAGCAGGTTGACGTAATACTCCGGGTGCATCAGCACCTGGTCGACCTTGCTGCGAAGGTGAGGGCGGCTGAGATCACTCACCCCGATGGCCACTTCCATGGGGCCGGACTGGGCCTCTGCGACGCAGTGCGCAGCGGTGAGTACCCACTGCTTGTCGATGAGGGTGCCGCCGCAGAAATTGCTCCAATTGCCGTTGACGACTTCGCCGACGGCCACCATCCAGCTGGGGGCTGTCACGGCGCTGCCGCCGATGATGCGCGGGCTGCCCGCATCGGCCTGAGCAGCCAGCGGCAGCAGGCAGGCGAGTGCGACGCCACTGCGTTTGAAATCCAACATACTGAACTCCTTGGTGTTATTATTTTAACCCGTAGTAGGGTGGCGTATTATTATCAGGTCGGATCAGTTAAGCAAAAAGTCAATTGCGCTGTCGTTGCCAGAATTGTGATGCATGTTTTTGTCCGATTCCCCTTTGTGCTAGAATGTGCGCACTTTTGACTCCGGCCCCTTTTGATTGCACAGAGACAGGATTTCCCATGAAGGTTATCGAAGGAAATATCGCCGCTCCTGAGGCGCGCGTTGCTATTGTCGTTGCCCGTTTCAACAGCTTCATCAACGAAAGCCTGGTGGACGGTGCGGTAGACGTACTGAAGCGTCAAGGTCAAGTCCAGGACAGCAACCTGACCCTGGTGCGAGTGCCGGGCGCAGTCGAAATCCCCCTGGCCATCAAGAAGCTGGCCAAGAGTGGTCAATATGACGCCATCGTGGCGCTGGGCACCGTCATCCGTGGCGGTACCTATCACTTCGATCTGGTGGCAAACGAGAACAGCAAGGGCATGGCCCAGGTAATGATGGAATATGAAATTCCGGTTGCCTTCGGCGTACTGACCACTGAAAACATTGAACAAGCCATCGAGCGTGCCGGTACCAAGGCGGGTAACAAGGGTGCAGAGGCAGCATTGAGCGCGCTCGAAATGATCAACGTCCTGAAACAGCTGGACGTGTAACGAGGAGAAATGCATTGAAACCGTCCGAGCGCCGCAAGGCCCGCCATTGTGCCACCCAGGCCATCTACCAGTGGCAGATGACCAAGGCCAACGTGGGCGACATCGAAGAGCAGTTCAAGATCGATCAGGACACCAAGGGTGTGGACCTGAACTACTTCCGCGATCTGCTGTTCGGAGTAGCCCTCCACTGCAACGAGCTGGACAAGGTCTTCGCACCTTTCCTCTCCCGTCCGCTGGAAGAAGTGGACATGGTGGACAAGGCGATCCTGCGTCTGGCGACCTATGAGCTGACCCGTCGTGATGATGTGCCGCCGCGCGTGGCCATCAACGAAGCGATCGAGCTGGCTAAATCCTTTGCTGCCGATGACAGCCACAAGTTTGTCAACGGTGTACTGGACAAGGTGATCAAGTCGCTGAACAAGCGTTGATCCTGCTGTCCGTCAACAGCATCTAAGAGAGGAGCCAGCTTATTGCTGGCTTTTTACTGTATGGGTGAATTCGAGCTGATTGATAAGTACTTCAAGGTCCCCCACGCCCGCAAGGACGTGGTGATGGGCCCTGGAGATGATTGTGCCCTGCTGACCCTGCCCCCCGACACCCAGCTGGCGGTGAGCACGGATACCCTGGTGAGCGGCGTCCACTTCTTTCCCGACATGGATCCGGTGGATCTGGGCTACAAGGCGCTGGCGGTCAATCTCTCCGATCTGGCTGCCATGGGTGCCGAGCCGCGCTGGGTCTCACTGGCGCTGACCCTGCCCACCATCAACGAGGCCTGGGTAGCCGGTTTTGCCGAAGGGTTCCTGGAGCTCGCCGAATACTACAACGTGGCGCTGGTGGGCGGCGACATGACCCGCGGCCCGCTCTCCATCACGGTATCGGTGAAAGGGTCGGTGCCGGCTGGCCGTGCCCTGCTGCGCAGCGGCGCCAAGGCAGGGGACGGAGTCTATGTGACCGGCACCCTGGGCGATGCCGCCCTGGCGCTCTCCCATCTGCTGGCCAAGCGAACCCTCAACGAGAACCAGCTGGCGGCCGTGCTGCCGCGCCTCGACCATCCCCATCCCCGCATTCTGGCCGGACAGGCCCTGCGCGGGCTGGCTGGCAGCGCGCTGGATCTCTCCGACGGGTTGGCCTCGGATCTCGGCCATATCCTCAAGGCCTCCGGCGTGCGGGCCCAGATCGATCTCGATCTGCTGCCGCTCTCGCCGGTGCTGCAGGATGCGGTGAGCGAACAGGATGCCTGGCAGCTGGCACTGGCCGGTGGCGATGACTACGAGCTCTGTTTCACCGTGCCGGAGGAGCATCGCGGCGCGCTGGACACGGCGCTGGCCAACTGCGGCGTCAAGTTTACCCGCATCGGCCGCATCGTTGCCGGCGAACCGGGTATCGACTATCTGCGGGGCGAACAAACGGTGGCGCTGGAACTGAAAGGGTGGGACCACTTCGCATGAGTCTGTTGATGATAAAGCCCGAGCTGAAGCGGCTGAACCTGAAGCATCCGCTGCACTTTCTGGCGGTGGGCTTTGGCTCCGGCCTCTCGCCCAAGGCGCCGGGCACCATGGGGACGCTCGCCGCCATCCCCCTTTACCTGCTGGTGAGCGGTCTGTCGACGCCCTGGTTCATCGCACTGCTGATAGTGGGCTTCGTGGCGGGCATCCGCATCTGCCAGAGCGCCACCGATGCCATCGGCATGCCGGATCACGGCGCCATTGTCTGGGACGAGGTGATCGGTTTTGGGGTCACCATGATAGCGGCCCCGGCCGGCTGGGAGTGGGTGCTGGCCGGCTTCGTGCTGTTCCGGTTGTTCGACATCCTCAAGCCCTGGCCCATCTCCTGGTTCGACCGCCGCATCCATGGCGGCCTCGGCATCATGCTGGACGATCTCATCGCCGGCCTGTTCGCCCTGTTTTGTATGCAATCACTGGCATACTGGCTGGGTTGAGGGTGACAGCAAGGGGGAGCACCATGCTGGCATCCCCCTATATATCTCTGTTTAGTTTTCATTCATCGGCATATGCTGCCGTTAAAAAATCATTTCACATAAATATTCACTACTCATTCGAAGCTTAAGACTATTGTGTCAATAGTGAATATTCCCGCCTGTTACGCCATTGTTGAAAGTAAAAGCACTAGCTAGGCATTTTGTCGGTCACATAGTCTGTATATGTGATAGTAGTCATGATTTATGACTACTGACTTGGCTGCTAACTGAGCAAAGTATTGCGAAATTGTATAACCCGATCATTTACACTCGCCGCCAAACCGTCTAAGTTACTCGCGGGTTATTCCAAAAAAATGCAAAAAACCCGCCCGGATCGCTGGTTTCGTTGTCTCATGGATTGAGCGTTTTGCAGTCATATCAAGCACTCAAGATCACCCCAAGGCACGACCGGCATCTGCGGCCGATTTACGGACGAATTATTTGGGACGGATGTCCCCCGCAGAGGTAAACATGTCCTTGCTCGAAGTGAAAAACTTGCGGATCGAGTACCCCTCCCGCTACGGGGTGCTGGCCGCAGTGAAGGATCTCTCTTTTTCCGTTGAAAAGGGGGAGATAGTCGGTGTGGTAGGCGAGTCCGGTGCCGGCAAGTCCACCATAGGCAACGCCGTCATCGACCTGCTGAGCCCCCCTGGCCGTATCGCCCGTGGCGACATCTATCTCAATGGCGAACTCATCTCCGGCAAGAGCCAGAACGAGATGCGGGCCATTCGAGGGTCGCGTATCGGCTTCATCTTCCAGGACCCCATGACCTCCCTCAACCCGCTGTTCACCGTCGAACGGCAGCTGGTTGAAACCATTCTGGCCAATACCGACCTTACTCGTGAGGCTGCGTTTGCCAAGGCGCTTTCCCTGATGGCGGCGGTGGGGATCCCGCAGCCTGAGCTGCGCATCAAGCAGTATCCTCACCAGTTCTCCGGCGGCATGCGCCAGCGGGTGGTGATTGCCATCGCCCTCTCCGGCGATCCCGAGCTCATCATCGCCGACGAGCCGACCACGGCGCTGGACGTCTCCATTCAGGATCAGATCCTCCAGCTCATCCGCAACCTCTGTAAAGAGCGGCAGGTGGGCTGCATGCTGGTGACTCACGACATGGGTGTGGTGTCCAACGTCACCGACAAGGTAGCGGTCATGTATCGCGGCGATCTGGTGGAGTTCGGTACCACCGAACAGGTGCTGGGTCGCCCCAATCACCCCTATACCCGCAGCCTCATCTCGGCGGTGCCCCGCTCGGATGTGAAGCTGGTGCGTTTCCCGCTGGTCTCCTATATCGAGGACGCCGGTGCGGCGGATACCAGCATCGATCTCAAGACCCACTGGCTCGGCCAGAGTCAGGACGAGCGCGCCTATGAAGGGGCGTTGCTGCGGGTGGAGAACGTGGATCTGAAGTTCGTCACCAAGGATTCCCTGTTCCCGAGCCGCCGCCAGTACGTGCGGGCTTGCAACAACATCAGCTTCGAGATCTTCGAGGGTGAAACCTTCGGCCTGGTGGGGGAGTCTGGCTCCGGCAAGTCGACCATCGCCCGTGCCATCACCGGCCTCTATCCGCCAGATACCGGCAAGATCTTCTTTGAGGGGATCGATCTGACCGCGCTCAAGGGCGAGCATGAGCGGCGCCCGCTGCGTCGCCAGATGCAGATGGTGTTCCAGAACCCCTACTCCTCGATGAACCCGCGCATGAAGGTGCGCGACATCATCGCAGAGCCGATCCGCTTTCATAAGCTGGCGGGCAGCGAGAGCCAGATCGAGGGGATCGTGGGGGATCTGCTGGATCACGTCGGCCTTGGCCGCGGTGCCGGGGTCAAGTATCCCCACGAATTCTCCGGTGGCCAGCGTCAGCGCATCTCCATTGCCCGCGCCCTGGCGACCCGGCCACGCTTCCTCATCTGCGACGAGCCCACTTCGGCGCTGGATGTGTCGGTGCAGGCCCAGATCCTCAACCTGCTCAAGGATCTGCAGCAGGAGCTTGGCCTCACCATGCTGTTCATCAGTCACGATCTGCCGGTGATCCGCCAGATGTGCGATCGCATCGGGGTGATGCAGCACGGTCATCTGGTGGAAGTGGCGGAGACCGAGAAACTCTTTACCAATGCCGAGCATGAGTACAGCCGCAAGCTGATCTCCCTCATGCCGGAGTTCAAGGGAATGTCCCGCGAGGGGCTGGAAATCGCAAGCTAGGAAAGGGGCGGCCCGCCGCTCTGCTTGTCAAAAAAAGTGTCAATAAAAAGCCAAAAGCATGGAGAAAGACATGAAGAAAGGATTATCCAAGATTGCCCTGGCGCTGTTTGCCGCCGGTTTCGCTTTTAACGTTTCCGCCGTCGACATCAAGGTCGCTGTCGCCTCCGACGCCACCTCGCTGGACCCGCAGGAGCAGCTTTCCGGTCAGACCCTGGAGATGTCCCACCTGGTGTTCGATCCGCTGATGCGTTACACCCAGGACCTGAAATTCGAGCCGCGTCTGGCCGAGAAGTATGAGCGCATCGACGACAAGACCGTGCGCTTCTTCCTGCGCAAGGGCGTCAAGTTCCACTCCGGCAACGACTTCACCGCCGATGACGTGGTGTGGACCGTCAACCGTCTGAAGTCCTCCGTCGACTTCAAGGCCATCTTCGACCCCATCGCCGAAGTGAAGAAGGTCGATGAGTACACCGTCGATCTCGTCACCGCCAAGCCTTTCCCGCTGGTGCTGCAGACCGTCACCTATATCTTCCCGATGGACTCCAAGTTCTATACCGGCAAGACCGAAGCCGGCAAAGACAAGGCCGAGATCGTCAAGAACGGCGACTCCTACGCATCTACCCACGTCTCCGGTACCGGTCCGTTCAGCGTCAAGTTCCGCGAGCAGGGCGTGAAGCTGGAGTACACCCGCAACGCCAACTACTGGGACAAGGCCTCCAAGGGCAACGTCGACAACCTGACCGTGGTGCCCATCAAGGAAGACGCCACCCGCGTGGCGGCCCTGCTGGGTGGCGATGTGGACGTGATCTACCCGGTTGCGCCGAACGATCTGGAGCGCGTGAAGAACGGCAAGGACACCCAGCTGGTGACCCTGTCCGGTACCCGCGCCATCATCATCGAGCTGAACCAGAACACCAACCCGGCGCTGAAAGACAAGCGCGTGCGTCAGGCGATCAACTACGCCATCAACCAGGTGGGCATCGTCGAGAAGATCAACAAAGGCTTCGGTACCCCTGCCGGCCAGCTGAGCCCGAAAGGCTATGCCGGTCACAATGAGGCGCTCAAGCCCCAGTATGATCTGGCCAAGGCCAAGCAGCTGATGAAGGAAGCCGGCTATGAGCAGGGCTTCAAGATGAGCTTTATCTCCCCGGCTGCCCGCTACGTCAACGACGTCAAGATTGCCCAGGCCGTCTCCGCCATGCTGGCCAAGATCAACATCAAGGTGGATCTGAAGACCATGCCGGTGGCCCAGTACTGGCCTGAGTTTGACAAGTGCGCCGCTGACATGCAGCTGATCGGCTGGCACTCCGACACCGAAGACAGTGCGAACTTCTTCGAGTTCCTGACCTTCACCAAGGATGCCAAGACCGGCATGGGTCAGTACAACTGCGCCGGTTATGCCAATGCCGAGGCTGACAAGCTGGTCGAGCAGGCCAACGCCGAGACCGATCCGGCCAAGCGTGCCGAGATGCTGAAGAAGGTCGAAGCCATGCTGATCGACGACGCTGCCTATGTGCCGCTGCACTGGGAAGATTTGGCCTACGGCGCCAAGAAGAACGCCGATATCAAGCCGGTGGTCAACGTGATGAACTTCCCTTACTTCGGCGACCTGGTGGTCGGCAAGTAAGCGAAGGTTGCAAGGAAGGACGGGGCGGGGTGGTCAGCCGGCCACCCCGCCTGCTAACAGAAGCCTGTGCCATGACACAGGCCACGTAGAAGGACAAGCATGTTTACATTCCTGCTGAAACGGTTCTATCAGGCCGTGATAGTGATGTTCGTCATCAGCCTGGTCGCCTTCTCCATCCAGGACAACCTGGGGGATCCGTTGCGCGAGCTGGTGGGACAATCCGTCTCCGAAGCCCAGCGCCACGAATTGCGCGAGAAGATGGGCCTCAACGATCCTTTCCTCGTCAAATACAGCCGCTTCTTGAAGAACGCGGTACACGGGGATCTGGGTACTTCCTACTTCTTCAAGCGACCAGCCCTCGAGGTTATCCTCGACAAGCTGGTGGCTACTCTTGAGCTGGTGTTTGGCGCTGCGCTGATCATCGTGGTGGTCTCCATTCCGCTTGGGGTCTACTCGGCGATCCGCCCGCACAGCATACCGACCAAGATCATCATGGCGGGGAGCAGCATCGGCATCTCGATCCCGGTGTTCCTGACCGCCATCATGCTGATGTACCTCTTCTCCATCCAGCTGGGCTGGCTGCCGGCCTATGGCCGTGGCGAGACCTACAACCTGCTGGGCTGGGAGTCGGGCTTCTTCACCTGGGACGGAATCAAGCATTTGATCCTGCCCTGCGTGGCGCTCTCCTCCATCATGTTGCCGCTGTTCATCCGGCTGGTGCGCTCCGAGATGCTGGAGCAGCTCTCCTCCGAGTACGTCAAGTTCGCCCGTGCCAAGGGGCTGGACAACAACAAGGTCTACTACAGCCACGCTCTGAAGAACACCATGCTGCCGGTCATTACCGTCGGTGGTGTGCAGATCGGTACCATGGTGGCCTACACCATCCTGACCGAGAGCGTATTCCAGTGGCCGGGGACCGGCTTCCTGTTCCTCGAGGCGATCCACCGGGTCGATACGCCCCTCATCACCGCCTACGTCATCTTCGTCGGGCTCATTTTCGTGGTGACCAATACCCTGGTCGACCTGCTTTACGGGTTGATCAACCCGACCGTCAACCTGACCGCCAAGGGGTAACAGATGACTAATGCTGTAACTGCAAGCCCAAGCCGTTGGGCACGTTTTAAAAATTCCGACATCGTCTACTATTTCCTGCGGGACAAGGTAGCCATGTTCAGCTTTGCGGTGTTCGTGGTGTTCGTACTGGCGGCGCTGCTGGCACCCTGGCTGGCCCCGTACAACGTCTATGACCAGACCAGCTTCGATCTGATGGATGCCGAATTGCCGCCCTCCTGGCTGGAAGGGGGCGAAGAGCGCTTCTGGCTCGGTACCGACAACCAGGGTCGCGACATCTGGAGCACCATCCTCTATGGCGCCCGCATCTCGCTGACCATAGGTCTGTTCGCGGTGGCGCTGCAGCTGGTGCTCGGCATCGTCATCGGGCTGATGGCCGGTTACTTCGGTGGCCGCATCGACAGCCTGCTGATGCGCTTTGCCGACGTGCAGCTGTCGTTCTCCACCATGATGGTGGCGATCATCATCTCCGCCATCTTCCAGGCTACGTTTGGTTCCGAGTTCTACTCGAAGTTCGCCATCCTGATGCTGGTGGTGATCATCGGTATCGCCGAGTGGCCGCAGTACGCCCGAACCGTGCGCGCTTCTGTGCTGGCGGAGAAGAAGAAGGAGTATGTGGAAGCGGCCAAGGTGATGGGCTTTCGCGCCCCGCGCATCATGTTCCGCCACATTCTGCCCAACTGCCTGTCGCCGATCCTGGTCATCTCCACGGTGCAGGTGGCCAACGCCATCATGAGCGAGGCGGCGCTCTCCTTCCTTGGTCTGGGGATGCCGGTGGATCAGCCGTCGCTGGGCTCGCTCATCAGCGTGGGCTTCAACTACATCTTCTCCGGTTCCTGGTGGATCACCGCCTTCCCGGGCATCTGCCTGGTGGTGCTGGTGCTGGTCATCAACCTGTTGGGTGACTGGCTGCGGGATGTGTTCAATCCCAAGCTCTACAAGGGCTGATGGCCACAGATAAACAAACGAGACAAACAAAAAGGGCGCCATAACGGCGCCCTTTTACTGTGTGTGCTGAGGGGGTCAAGCCTGCAGCCACTGTTCGATGCTGCGCTGGATGCCGGCGCCATCGAGCCCCAGCAGAGCATAGATCTCCTCCTGGGTACCCTGTTCGACGAAGCGATCCGGCAGGCCGAGGTTGAGCACCGGCTTGCACTGTTTGCTGCGCATCAACAGCTCGTTCACCGCGGAGCCGGCACCGCCCATGATGGCGTTGTCCTCGAGGGTGACGAACTGATCGTGGGTCGCGGCCAGGGAGAGCACCAGCGCCTCGTCCATCGGTTTGACGAAGCGCATGTCCACCAGGGTGGCATCGAGCGCCTCGGCTGCCGCTTTGGCCTGTTGCAGCAATGTGCCGAACGCCAGGATGGCGGTGCCCTTGCCCTGACGAATGATCCGGCCCTTGCCGAGCGCCAGCGCCTGCATCTCGCTCTCTACCTGGATGCCGGTGCCGCTGCCGCGAGGGTAGCGTACCGCCGCCGGCCCGTTGCACTGGTAGCCGGTGTAGAGCATCTGACGGCATTCGTTCTCGTCGGACGGGGTCATGATCACCATGTTGGGCACGGTGCGCAGGAAGCTGATGTCGAACGCCCCCTGATGGGTGGGGCCGTCGGCCCCCACCAGACCGGCCCGGTCGATGGCGAACAGCACCGGCAGCTCTTGCAGCGCCACATCGTGGATCAGCTGGTCGTAGGCACGCTGCAGGAAGCTCGAGTAGATGGCGACCACCGGCTTCTGGTCGGCGATGGCGAGACCGGCGGCGAAGGTGACTGCGTGCTGCTCGGCGATGGCCACGTCGAAGTAGCGATCCGGATACTGCTGGCTGAACTTCACCAGGCCGGAGCCTTCGCGCATGGCCGGGGTGATGCCGACCAGCCGCTCATCCTTGGCCGCCATGTCGCACAGCCACTGGCCGAAGATGGCGGAGAAGCTCGGCTTGCCGCCGCTCGCCTTGGGCAGGGTGCACTCGTCCGGATTGAACTTGGGCACGCCGTGATAACCGATGGGGTCCTTCTCGGCGGGCTCGTAGCCCTTGCCCTTCTTGGTCTTGACGTGCAGCAGCTGCGGCCCCTTGAGGTTGCGCATGTTGCGCAAGGTCTCGACCAGGGCGTTGATGTCGTGGCCGTCGATGGGGCCGATGTAGTTGAAGCCGAACTCCTCGAACAGGGTGCCGGGCACCACCATTCCCTTGAGGTGTTCCTCGGCCCGCTTGGCCAGCTCCTTGACCGGCGGCAGACCGGCCAGCACCTTCTTGCCACCCTCGCGGATGGTGGTGTAGAGCTTGCCAGACATGATGCGGGCCAGGTGGTTGTTGAGCGCCCCGACATTTTCTGAGATGGACATCTCGTTGTCGTTGAGCACCACCAGCATGTCCTTGTGGACATCGCCGGCGTGATTGAGTGCCTCGAACGCCATGCCGGCGGTAATGGCG
Source organism: Aeromonas sp. QDB39 (assembly GCF_027707585.1). Taxonomy (NCBI): domain Bacteria; kingdom Pseudomonadati; phylum Pseudomonadota; class Gammaproteobacteria; order Aeromonadales; family Aeromonadaceae; genus Aeromonas; species Aeromonas sp. QDB39. The sequence continues at coordinate 67,075 of NZ_JAPCIV010000006.1, forward strand.
CCGTCGCCGATCACCGCAACCACCTTGCGCCCCAGCCCTTCGCTCTCGGCCGCGACTGCCATGCCGAGCGCCGCACCGATGGAGGTGCTGGAGTGGCCGACCGAGAGCACGTCATATTCGCTCTCGCCGCGCCAGGGGAAGGGGTGCAGACCGTCTTTCTGGCGGATGCTCTGCATCCGATCGCGGCGACCGGTGAGGATCTTGTGGGGATAAGCCTGGTGGCCCACGTCCCACACCAGCCGATCGAACGGGGTGTTGTAGACGTAGTGCAGCGCCACCGTCAGTTCGACGGTGCCGAGCCCGGAGGCAAGATGGCCACTGGAGCGACTCACCGAACGCAGCAGATATTCACGCAGTTCGTTGCACAGTACGGGCAGTCGCTCGAAGGGCAGGGATCGCAACTCGACCGGCGTATCCGCGAGGGCCAGGTTGGGGAAATTGCTTATATCAACGCTCATATTGTTACTGTTATCCAGCGTTTAGTGGGTTCGCTCGATGATGTAATCGGCAAACGCTTCCAGAATGTCGGTATTGTAGGGCAAAGATTGCAAGGCTGTTAAGGCTTTACCATGCAGTTCGCGAGCCAGCTCACGGGCATTGTCGAGCCCCAGCAGCGCCGGATAGGTACTCTTTTCCAGCGCCAGATCGGAACCTTGTCGCTTGCCGAGGGTGGCGGTATCGCCCGTGATGTCGAGGATGTCATCCTGCACCTGGAAGGCGAGACCGATGGCGGCGGCATAGGTTTGCAGCGCGCTCAGGGTGGTTTCATCCACGTCCGCCTTGCACAGGGCGCCAAGCGCCACGGCGCACTCGATGAGAGCCCCGGTCTTGTGGCGGTGTACCTGTTCCAGCTCGGAGAGGGAAATCTGGCGCCCTTCCGCCTGCAGATCCAGCGCCTGGCCACCGCACATGCCGAGATAACCCGAGGCGCGGGCCAGCCGGCTCAGCATCCGTACCCGGTTGGCCAGCAGCGCGTCCGGCATCGGGTGATCGGCCAGAATGGTGAAGGCCAGGGTTTGCAGGGCATCGCCGGCCAAAATGGCGGTGCCTTCATCGAATGCCTTGTGCACCGTCGGTTGACCGCGACGCAGATCGTCGTTGTCCATGGCGGGCAGGTCGTCGTGCAGCAGGGAGTAGGCATGGATGCACTCCACCGCGGCGGCCGGGCCGTCCAGCAGTTCGTTCTTTACGCCCAGCATCTCGCCGACGGCGTAGACCAGGAAGGGGCGCACCCGCTTGCCGCCCAGCAGCAGGCCGTAGCGCATGGCATCGCGCAGGCGAGGGGCCATGGCGGGCAAGGATTCAAGTTGTGCAGACAGACAGTCGTCAATACGTTGCCGGTGCAGGCGGGAAAAATCGTCCAGCGTCACTCACTCCTCTCCTTGCTCTGGCTGGAAGGGGACTGCTTGCTCGCTGCCATCGGCCTGAGTCAGCAGGATCTGGATCTTCTGCTCGGCTTGCTCCAGCTTCTGCTGGCCGGCCCGCACCAGATGAATGCCCTGCTCAAACTGCTTGAGAGCCTCTTCCAGCGGCAGGGAGCCCTGTTCCAGTTGATGAACTATGGTTTCCAGCTCTTCCAGAGTGGCATCAAAACTCAGGCGGTCGATTTTTTTACTGGCCATGTCCATCCTCGGGGATTGAAAAAAACGGCTTATCTTAACATCGACGACGGGCAGGGGGGAGGCAGAAAAATGCCGTCGGCTTAAACTCTCGGAAAAGTGGCCGATAATAAGCCATCTTCCGAACGGGGAAAATTGTGGCAACCCTTGCCGCTGATGAGCCAATAGCAGAAAATTCAACAAACTGCAGATACAACAAATTTCAGCTGACAGGAGTAGGGATGTGGATTTAGGCAGTCTGATAGGCATAGTGCTGGGGTTCGGGGTGGTGGTGTACGGCATGCTGCTGGGTGGCCCCATGAGCATGTATGTGGATATGCCCTCGGTCTATATCACCATTTTGGGTTCTCTGTTCATCTGCATGATGAAGTTCAACCTCGGCCAGTTTCTGATGGCGTTCAAGGTGGCCGGCAAGGCCTTCATGTACAAGGGGGACAAGCTCGATGACCTGATTGCCAAGGCGGTGGAACTGGCGGACGCGGCCCGCAAGGGGGGCTTCCTGGCCCTGGAGGCGGCGGAGATCCCCAATACCTTCATGAAGAAGGGCATCGACATGCTGGTGGACGGCCATGACGCCGACGTGGTACGGGCCGTGATGGAGAAGGACATCGAGCTGACCTCGGAGCGCCACGTCATCGCCGTCAAGGTGTTCCGCTCCCTGGGGGATCTTGGCCCCGCCATGGGGATGATAGGTACCCTGGTGGGGCTGGTGGCCATGCTGGCGAACATGAGTGACCCCAAGTCCATCGGCCCGGCCATGGCGGTGGCCTTGCTCACCACCCTGTACGGGGCGATCGAGGCCAACATGATCGCCATCCCCATCGCCGACAAGCTGGAGCTGCGCAGCGGTGAGGAGCAGCTGAGCCGTACCCTGATCCTCGACGCCATCATGGGCATTCAGGATGGCCAGAACCCGCGGGTGATCCAGGCCATGCTGCAGAACTACCTGAACCAGTCCAAACGCAACAACGGGACCGAATAGGAGCGCGCATGGCAAAGTGCAAATGCCCACCTCCCGGTCTGCCCGGCTATATGGGAACCTTCGCCGACCTGATGTCGCTGCTGATGTGCTTCTTCGTTCTGCTGCTCTCGTTTGCCGAGATGGACGTGCAGAAGTTCAAGCAGATTGCCGGCTCCATGGAGAAGGCGTTCGGGGTACAGAATATTCTCGAGGTGAAGGACATTCCCAAGGGAACCTCCGTCATCGCCCAGGAGTTCAGGCCGGGTCGCCCGGAGCCGACCCCCATCGATACCATCATGCAGCAGACCATGGACATGACCCAGACCGAGCTGGATTTTCAGCCCGGCGATGCCGATCAGGCCGGCGGTCATGACAAGAGTGAAGAGAAGCTGGTGGGGGGCGACACCCAGCAGGAGGCGCAGAAACAGCAGCAGCAGGAGCAGTCCAACGCGCTGGCCAAGGCGCTGGCGGATCAGATGAAGGCGCAGATCCAGGATGGCGCCATCGAAGTGGAGGCGCTGGGTCAGCAGATCATCATCCGGATCCGGGAAAAAGCGGCCTTCCCGGCGGGCTCCGCCTTCCTGCAGCCCCAGTTCTGGCCGGTGGTGCGCAAGGTGGCGGCCCTGCTCAAGGATGTGCCTGGCGAGATCACCATTTCGGGTCACACTGATGATGCCGCCACCGAGGATGAGCTGTTCCAGTCCAATTGGGAGCTCTCCTCCCAGCGGGCGGTGGCGGTAGCCCACCAGATGATCAAGGTGCCGGGCTTCGATGGCGGCCGGCTGGTGGTACAGGGGATGGCCGATTCCCAGCCGCTGGTGCCCAATACCAGCCCGGAAAACCGGCGCATGAACCGGCGGGTGGAGATCTCCATCATGCAGGGCAAACCGACGGTGTCAGCCCCGATCAGCGCGCAGGAACAGAAATAGTTCCGGCAAATTCTGATGAGAAAGCGCGATCCCGCTCGCAGGGACTGACATGGATTTTGTGCCGGCTTCATATTAAGATGCCTCATCCGAACCGACAGCTGCGGCTCTCTCTGATAGCCGCAGCTTCTCTTTTCAAGCAACCCAGGTTTCGACTATGAATCATACTCCGATGACTGTTCGCGGCGCTGAAAAGCTGCGTGAAGAGCTCGAATATCTCAAGACCGAGCTGCGTCCGCAGATTATCGAAGCGATTGCAGATGCCCGTGAACATGGTGATCTGAAAGAAAACGCCGAATACCATGCTGCCCGCGAGCAGCAAGGCTTCTGTGAAGGCCGTATCCAGGAAATTGAGAGCAAGCTCTCCAACGCCCAGGTGATCGACATCACCAAGATGACCAACAATGGTCGCGTCATCTTCGGGGCAACCGTGACTCTGCTCAAGAGCGAGACGGAAGAAGAGGTGGTCTACCGTATCGTGGGCGACGATGAGGCGGACATCAAACAGAACATGATCTCCGTGAATTCCCCCATCGCCCGTGCTCTGATCGGCAAGGAAGTGGACGATGTGGCCATCGTCAAGACGCCGGCAGGCGATGTGGAGTACGAGATCCTGGAAGTTGCCTACCTCTGAGGTAGGTTGATGCCAGAACAGGGGAGCCCCGGCTCCCCTGTTTGTATTTAGCGGGGCTGGTAAGCCTGGGTGAAGGCGTCCTGATGACGCTGGAACATCCAGTTGCGCAGCAGTTCAAGGTCCGTTTTGGCCATCTGGAAATGCAGTGCCCAGCCCTGGATGCCGTTGCGACGATGAATGTGCCTGACCAGCTCTGCGCTGAGCGGCAGGGGGGCGAGATCCTCAATGAGCAGGCTGCCCGTCAAGGTGGCGCCGACGGCCAGTCCGGGCGGCAGGCCCTCGACGACCAGACCATCGAGCGACAGGCTGTGCACCAGATACTCGTGCTCACCCATCCTGAAGCTGGCCTGCTCGTCCAGCCGCCAGGTGCGCGGATGGGGATAACCCAGCTCCTTGATGACGGGGGCGGCGATGCGTGGCTCGACGAAGCCATCATCCCCTTGAGTGAAGCGCAGCGGAAAACGGAGCTGATGCCCGGCAAAGCGGGCTTCCAGCACCAGCTGGTCGGCGCGTTGCAGCAGGCCTAGCAGGGGAGTGGCGAGATAACCGCTCAGGGATTGACCGGCGGCCGTCTCCTGATCGCTTCCCAAGTCCCGTAGCATGGCCAGTTCATCTTCGGTGAGAATCTGATGGTGATCCATAGCGGGTATCCACGAGTATTCATCGCAGGTTAAGGGCCTGGCGACTACTTTGGCAAGCGACTTGGGAAGAGGGGAAATGAAGGAAAGAGCGATGCTCTTTCCTGTTACTTGCGGGGCAGTTGGATTTTCGGCTCGTTGGCTTGACGATAGATGGTCAGCACGTGGCCGATGCTCTGTACTTTCACCGCGCCGGTTTCACGGACGATGGCATCCATAACCAGCTGTTTCATCTCACGATCTTCAGACGCAACCTTAACCTTGATCAGCTCGTGGTGGTTGAGCGCCAGATCGATCTCGGCCAGCACACCTTCGGTCAGACCGTGTTGTCCCAGCAGGACGACCGGCTTCAGACTGTGGGCAAGGCCCTTGAGGTACTGTTTCTGTTTATTGTTGAGAATCATGGCAATTTCTTCATAAGTCAGGGTTGAAAGGGGCGTATTCTACCCCCACTTAGCCCTTAATACTAATAACCCTTGTGGTTTTTTAAAGTCGACGATCATGACCCAGAAAAAACATTCCCCCAGTTCAACCCGCTGGTTAAAAGAGCATTTTGACGATCAATACGTCAAAAAAGCCCAGAAGTTGGGACTGAGATCCCGTGCCGTGTTCAAGATCGACGAGATCCAGGGCAAGGACAAACTGCTCAAGCCGGGCATGACGGTGGTGGATCTGGGGGCGGCCCCCGGTGGCTGGTCCCAGTTTGCCATCGACCAGGTCGGTGACAAGGGCCGGGTGATCGCCTGCGATATTCTGCCGATGGATTCCATCGCCGGTGTCGATTTCCTTCAGGGCGACTTTCGGGAGGAAACTGTACTGGGCGCCCTGCTTGAACGGGTAGGTCCGGACAAGGTTGACGTCGTCATGTCCGACATGGCGCCCAACATGAGCGGTACCCAGCAGGTGGATCAGGCCCGTTCCATGTATCTGGTCGAACTGGCGCTGGACATGTGCAATCAGGTCCTGCGGGCCAACGGCAGCTTCGTGGTCAAGGTATTCCAGGGGGAGGGGTTTGATATCTATCTCAATGAAATCCGTAAACTTTTCACTGCCGTCAAGATTCGTAAACCAGACTCGTCTCGTGCCCGTTCACGAGAAGTCTACATTGTGGCTACCGGTTTTAAACTGTAGTACCCTAACCTTCATCGTTAACTGTCAGTCTGCGAGGTTACTGATTTGAGTGACATGGCGAAAAACCTAATCCTGTGGCTGGTCATCGCCGTCGTGTTGATGTCGGTGTTCAATAGCTTCAGCCCCAGCGATACCACCAGTCGCCAGCTGGACTATTCCAGCTTCGTTAAAGAAGTGACCCAAGAGCAGATCCGTGAAGTGCGGATGGATGGCAAGGTCATTAATGGCGTCAAGCGCACCGGTGAACGCTTCACCACCATCATCCCGGCGCCGGATCCCCAGCTGCTCAACGACATGCTCAATCACAATGTCAAAGTGATGGGCGAGAAGCCGGAAGAGCCGTCTCTGCTGACGTCCATCTTCATCTCCTGGTTCCCGATGCTGCTGCTGATCGGTGTCTGGGTCTTCTTCATGCGTCAAATGCAGGGCGGTGGTGGCAAGGGTGCCATGTCGTTCGGCAAGAGCAAGGCTCGCCTGATGAGTGAAGATCAGATCAAGACCACCTTTGCCGACGTGGCCGGCTGTGACGAAGCCAAGGAAGAGGTGAAGGAGCTGGTCGACTATCTGCGCGATCCGAGCAAGTTCCAGAAACTGGGCGGCAAGATCCCGACCGGCGTGCTGCTGGTTGGTCCTCCCGGTACCGGTAAGACCCTGCTGGCCAAGGCCATTGCAGGCGAGGCCAAGGTGCCCTTCTTTACCATTTCGGGTTCAGATTTCGTCGAGATGTTCGTGGGTGTCGGTGCCTCCCGGGTACGCGACATGTTCGAGCAGGCCAAGAAGTCTTCTCCCTGCATTATCTTCATCGACGAGATCGATGCAGTCGGCCGCCAGCGTGGCGCCGGTCTGGGCGGTGGTCATGACGAGCGTGAGCAGACCCTGAACCAGATGCTGGTCGAAATGGATGGTTTTGAAGGCAATGAGGGCATCATCGTCATCGCCGCCACCAACCGTCCTGACGTACTGGACCCGGCCTTGCTGCGTCCGGGTCGTTTTGACCGCCAGGTCGTGGTCGGTCTGCCGGATGTCCGTGGTCGCGAACAGATCCTGAAAGTGCACATGCGCAAGGTGCCGTTGGCAGATGACGTCAATCCGGCGTTGATTGCCCGCGGTACGCCCGGTTTCTCCGGTGCTGACCTGGCCAACCTGGTCAACGAAGCCGCCCTGTTCTCGGCCCGCGAGAGCCGTCGAGTGGTCTCCATGGCCGAGTTTGAAAAGGCCAAGGACAAGATCATGATGGGCGCGGAACGTCGCTCCATGGTGATGAAAGAGTCCGAGAAAGAGATGACGGCCTATCACGAAGCCGGTCACGCCATCATTGGTCGTCTGGTGCCGGATCATGACCCCGTCTACAAGGTCTCCATCATTCCGCGCGGTCGTGCGCTCGGTGTGACCATGTATCTGCCGGAGCAGGATCGCTGGAGCCATTCCAAGCAGCATCTGGAGTCCATGATCTCCAGCCTGTACGGCGGTCGTCTGGCGGAAGAGCTGATCTACGGTGCCGAGAAGGTATCGACCGGTGCGTCCAACGACATCGAGCGCGCCACCGACATCGCCCGCAAGATGGTGACCCAGTGGGGTATGTCCGAGCGTCTCGGTCCCATGCTCTATGCGGAAGAAGATGGCGAGGTGTTCCTCGGTCGCAGCATGGCCAAGGCCAAGCACATGTCCGATGATACTGCGCGCGTCATCGACGCCGAGGTCAAGCAGGTCATCGATCGCAACTACGCCCGCTCCAAGCAGATCCTGCTGGACAACATGGACGTGCTGCACAGCATGAAAGATGCGCTGATGAAGTACGAGACCATCGATGCCAAGCAGATCGATGATCTGATGGCTCGCCGCGAAGTGCGTGCCCCCAGCAACTGGCATGATGAGCACGGTGATACCCCGCAAGGCGGTGCCACGGTTGCAGCAGAAGCCAAGCCGGCGATAGCCGAGAGCGAGCAGGTGGCTGATGTCGATATCGACAAGGCCAACGATGTGCCGGCCAAATAAATCGTGATGATACAAACCCCGGGCTGGCCCCGGGGTTTTTCTTTATATCAACGGAAGTAACGATGCAGCTAACCAGCAAAGGGCTCAGCCTCTCCCTCGAACGTCCCCATGTGATGGGGATCCTCAATGTGACACCGGACTCCTTCTCCGACGGTGGTCATTTCAATCAGCTGGAGCGGGCGATGACCCATGCGCGCCAGATGGTGGCGGAGGGGGCGACCCTCATCGACATCGGTGGCGAGTCGACCCGCCCCGGTGCTCCCGATGTGAGCGAGCAGGAGGAGCTGGACCGAGTCATTCCCGTGGTGGAGCGCATGGTCGCCGAGCTGGAGGTGATGATCTCCCTGGATACTTCCAAGGCGGCGGTGATGCGGGAAGGTTGCGCGGCGGGTGCCCATCTTATCAACGATGTACGAGCCCTGCTCGAGCCGGGGGCTCTGGCCGCAGCCGCCGTTGCCGACGTTCCGGTGTGCCTGATGCACATGCAGGGGCAGCCCAGAACCATGCAGGCAGAGCCGTATTATGACGATCTGCTGGGGGAGGTGAGGGCTTTCTTCGACGAGCGGATCGCCGCCTGCCTGGCAGCGGGAATAGAGAGGGAGCAGTTGTTGCTGGATCCCGGTTACGGTTTCGGCAAGACGCTCGCACACAACTATCAGCTGCTTGCCCAGCAGGAGAAGTTGCTCGATTACCAGCTTCCGCTCTTGGTCGGTATGTCGCGAAAGTCTATGATAGGCAACCTGCTTGGCTGCCCGGTTGATGAACGGCTGGCCGGCAGTCTGGCCTGTGCGCTCATCGGGATGCAGCGTGGTGCCCGGATCATTCGGGTGCACGATGTGCGAGCGACCATGGATGCCTTGCGTACCGGCTGGATGGTCATGACGGGACAAGATTTCATATCCAAATAAAAAAACGAGAACAGACAATGGCAAGAAAGTATTTTGGCACCGACGGTGTACGCGGCAAGGTGGGTGAATACCCGATCACCCCGGATTTCGTGATGAAACTGGGCTGGGCTGCGGGCAAGGTGCTCTCCAAGAAGGGTACTCGCAAGGTGCTGATCGGCAAGGATACCCGCATCTCCGGCTACATGCTGGAGTCCGCACTGGAGGCTGGCCTGTCCGCCGCGGGTCTCAAGGCCATTCTGATGGGCCCCATGCCCACCCCGGCCGTCGCCTACCTGACCCGCACCTTCCGGGCCGAAGCCGGCATCGTCATCAGCGCGTCCCACAACCCCTATTACGACAACGGCATCAAGTTCTTCTCTGCCGACGGTACCAAGCTGCCTGACGAAGTCGAGATGGCCATCGAAGCCGAGCTGGACCACGAGCTCAAGTGCGTGGAGTCCGCCGAGCTTGGCAAGGCACTGCGCATCGATGATGCCGCCGGTCGTTACATCGAATTCTGCAAGAGCACTTTCCCCTCCAATCTGAGCCTGGAAGGGCTGAAGATGGTGGTTGACTGTGGTCATGGTGCGACCTACCACATTGCGCCTTCCGTGTTCCGCGAGCTGGGGGCTGAAGTGATCGCCATCGGCTGCAGCCCGGATGGTCTCAACATCAACGACGGTGTCGGTTCGACCGCCCCCGAAGCCCTGGCGGCCAAGGTGCTGGAGTGCAAGGCAGATCTGGGGGTGGCCTTCGATGGTGATGGCGACCGTCTGGTGATGGTGGACAACACCGGCTATATCATCGACGGCGACGAAATCCTCTACATCATTGCCCGCGATGCGCTGCGCAACGGTCGCCTCAAGGGCGGCGTAGTGGGCACCCTGATGGCCAACATGGGTCTGGAGCTGGCGCTGCAGACCCTCGGCATCCCGTTCGCCCGCGCCAAGGTGGGCGATCGCTACGTGCTGGAGATGATGAACGAGAAGGGTTGGCGCATCGGCGGCGAGAACTCCGGTCACATCATCTGCCTGGATCAGACCACTACCGGGGATGGCATCGTTGCCGCCCTGCAGGTACTGACTGCCATCTGCACTGCCGAGATGCCGCTGGCCAAGCTGCGCTCCGGCATGAACAAGTTCCCGCAGGTGCTGGTCAATGTACGTTTTGCCGAAGGCAAGGACCCGCTGGCGGCCGACGCCGTGCAGCAGGAAGTGGCCAAGGTTGAACAGGAGCTGGCCGGCCGTGGCCGTGTGCTGCTGCGCAAATCCGGCACCGAACCCCTGATCCGCGTGATGGTGGAAGGGGAACATGAACAGCAGGTGCGTGATATGGCCCAACGCATCGCACAACAGGTTGAATCGGCGTTTTAATGAACAAAAAGGGCGGCTTTTAAGCCGCCCTGGTTGTATCTTGTTCAAACGATTCGAAAATTTGAAAATAGCGCTTGTCAGCTGACAATCCTCTGGATATTATCAGCCCCGCTTTCGCAAGGGAGTTGCCGATGGGACATCGCAAGCCGTTTGTAGCCGCCAACTGGAAGTTACACGGTAGTAGGTCGCAGTTAGAGCAGTTTACCGGTCAATGTCTGAAGGGCATTGATGAACGAGTAGACGTGGTCTTGTGTCCATCCCATGTGCATCTCGACTTTACGGCCGCACTGCTCGGTGAGCAGCGGACAATGAAGTTGGGGGCTCAGAATGTGAGCCAGCACAGACAGGGCGCTTACACGGGGGAAATCTCGTGTCAGATGCTGGTCGAGGCAGGGTGTCGATACGTACTGGTAGGGCACTCCGAGCGCAGGCGTCTCTTTGGTGAGACCAGTTTTATCGTCGCAGAGAAGTTTGCGGCAGCCAGAGCGGCAGGTCTGATCCCCATCCTTTGTTTGGGTGAATCAGGGGCGGCGAGGCAGGCGAGAAGAACCTTCGAGGTGATCGCCGAAGAGCTGGACATCGTCATAGAGAAAAATGGCGCGATGGCTTTCGATAATGCTATCATCGCCTACGAGCCGATTTGGGCTGTAGGTACAGGTAAATGCGCCACACCCGAGCAGGCACAAGAGGTTCATTCCTTTATACGTGGTCGCTTGGCGGAGGATACTCCGGTCATAGGTGAGAAAGTCAGAATCATCTATGGTGGGAGCGTGACGCCGGCCAATGCGAGAGAGTTGTTTGCCCAGCCCGACGTTGACGGCGGCCTGATTGGTGGAGCAAGTCTCGATGACCAGACGTTTTTAGGAATTGTTGAAGCGGCAAAGGGTGCAAGTTAAATGTACGAGATTCTTTTGGTCGTTTATCTGCTGGTGTCACTGGCTCTGATTGGTCTGGTGATGATTCAGCAAGGTAAAGGGGCTGACATGGGCGCCTCCTTCGGCGCAGGGGCATCGAATACCGTATTCGGCTCCGGTGGTTCAGGCAGCTTCCTGACCCGCACAACAGCGATTTTGGCTACTCTGTTCTTCTTGATTAGCTTGGTGCTTGGCTCTATGTCCAGCAACAAGGTCAAACAGGGTAGTGAATGGGAAAATCTGCAACAAACCAAACAGGTTGAGCAGAGCAAAGCGCCAGTCAAGAAAGACACTGACGTTCCCGAGTAAGAGTTTTGCCGTGGTGGTGGAATTGGTAGACACGCTATCTTGAGGGGGTAGTGCTCTAGGGTGTGCGGGTTCGAGTCCCGCCCACGGCACCAATTAAGCAGTGAGCCCGGGTAACCGGGTGTATTATAGCCAGTCAGTCTTGTGTGACGAGGGTGAAGTGGCTATAATCTCGCACGATTTCGGACGCGGGGTGGAGCAGCATGGTAGCTCGTCGGGCTCATAACCCGAAGGTCGTCGGTTCAAATCCGGCCCCCGCAACCAAATTTCACGCATTTCCTACGCTCAGGAAGGCGGTCGCTGCGAGGCGACAATCAGGGTAAAGCGCCAAGCCCCGATTTGACATCGGGGCTTTTTGTTATGTGCAATTTACTCTGAACCAATTTCTATCTGGGCTTTATGCCCTTTTTTTGTTTTTTCGGAGGGTGACTTTGGCTACGTTGGAACAACGTTTGACCGATCTGCTCGAGGCTCCTGTCGTTGCCTTGGGCTTTGAACTGTGGGGTATTGAGTTTATCCGTGCGGGTAAACACTCCACCTTGCGCGTCTATATCGACGGCGAGCATGGCGTGAGCGTCGAGAACTGTGCTGAGGTCAGCCATCAGGTTGGCGCCATCATGGATGTCGAAGATCCCATCACCGAGGAGTATTACCTCGAGGTGTCTTCCCCGGGTCTGGATCGTCCCCTGTTCAAGGTTGCCCAGTTCGAAAAATACGTTGGCCAAGAGGCGGCGGTAACGCTTCGGATGGCAACAAACAACCGCCGCAAGTTCAAAGGCGTAATCAAAGCCGTGCAGGGCGACATGATCACCCTGACGGTAGATGGTAAGGACGAAGTGTTGGCTTTCACCAATATCCAAAAAGCGAACATAGTGCCGAACTTTGGTTAACGAGGCTATCGGATATGAATAAAGAGATTTTGCTGGTCGTTGACGCAGTTTCCAACGAGAAGGCGGTACCCCGCGAGAAGATTTTCCAGGCTCTGGAAACCGCGTTGGCGACAGCGACCAAGAAAAAATACGAAGGCGAGATTGAAGTTCGGGTCGAGATCGATCGCAAGACCGGCGACTACGACACTTATCGCCGCTGGGTGGTCATTGCAGATCAAGCTGCGATGGAAAACCCCTACGCCGAGATTACCCTGGAAGCTGCCCAGCTCGAGCAGCCAGAGATCCAGATCGGTGAATACGTCGAAGATCAGATCGACTCTGTCACCTTCGACCGCATCACCACCCAGACTGCCAAGCAGGTCATCGTGCAGAAAGTGCGCGAAGCCGAGCGTTCCCAGGTCGTTGACCAGTTCAAGGACAAGGAAGGCACCATCATCAGCGGCGTGGTCAAGAAGAGCAACCGCGACAACGTGATCCTGGATCTGGGCAGCAACGCCGAAGCCGTGATCTTCCGCGACGACATGCTGCCGCGCGAGACCTTCCGCCCGGGCGACCGCATCCGTGGTCTGCTCTACGCCGTGCGTCCGGAAGCCCGTGGTTCCCAGCTGTTCGTCAGCCGTTCCAGCCCGGACTTCCTGAAAGAGCTGTTCCGCATCGAAGTGCCGGAAATCGGTGAAGAGATGATCGAAATCATGGGCGCAGCCCGTGACCCGGGTTCCCGCGCCAAGATCGCGGTGAAGACCAACGATCGTCGTATCGACCCGATCGGTGCCTGTATCGGCATGCGTGGTGCCCGCGTTCAGGCGGTCTCCGCCGAGCTGAGCGGCGAGCGAGCCGACATCGTGCTGTACGATGACAACCCGGCCCAGTACGTGATCAATGCCATGGCGCCTGCCGATGTGGCCTCCATCATCGTTGATGAAGACAACCACACCATGGACATCGCCGTGGAAGCCGCCAACCTGGCCCAGGCCATCGGTCGCAACGGTCAGAACGTGCGTCTGGCTTCCCAGCTGACTGGTTGGGAGCTGAACGTGATGACCGTCGAGGACATGCGTGCCAAGCACCAGGCCGAGAACGACCGCATCCTGACGCTGTTCACCAGCACGCTGGACATCGATGACGATTTCGCCAGCCTGTTGATGGAAGAGGGGTTCTCCACTCTGGAAGAGATCGCCTTCGTGCCGGTCAACGAGCTGCTGGCCATCGATGGCCTGGACGAAGACATGGTGGAAGAGCTGCGCAAACGCGCCAAAGATGCTCTGACCACCAAGGCTTTGGCCAAAGAAGAATCCTTTGAAGGTGTAGAACCTTCCGAAGAACTGCTCAATCTGAACGGCCTTGGCCGTGAAATGGCGTACGCACTGGCCGCTCGCGGCATCGGTACCCTGGAAGATTTGGCAGAGCAAGGCATCGATGACCTTGCTGATATTGAAGGGCTGACGGCAGAGAAAGCCGGTGAGCTGATTATGGCTGCTCGTAATATCTGTTGGTTCGGAGAAGAGCAGTCTGAGTAAGATCAAACGGAGGAAAATGAATGGCAGAAGTATCAGTCAAACAACTTGCCACTGACATCGACACACCGGTTGATCGTCTTCTCCAGCAGTTTGTCGATGCCGGTATCAGCAAGAGCAAGGCCGACGACATGGTCAGCGAGTCTGAGAAACAGACACTGCTGGCCCATCTGAAGAAACAGCATGGAGGTGACGAGGTCGCCGCACCTGCCCGCATGACCTTGCAGCGCAAGACCAAGAGCACCATCAGTGTTCAGGGGACTGGCGGCAAGAACAAGGAAGTGCAGGTAGAAGTGCGCAAGTCTCGCACCTATGTAAGACGTTCGGCGCTGGAAGATGAACAGCGCCAGGCGGAAGCCGAGGAAACAGCGCGTTTGGAAGCAGAAGAAAAAGCTCGTCGCGAGGCCGAAGAGAAGGCCCGTCTCGACGCTGAAGAGAAGGCTCGCCGTGAGGCTGAGCAGGCTCGTCGTGAAGCTGAGGAAAAGGCGCGGATCGAGGCACAACAAAAGGCTCGACAGGCTCAACAGCCCGCCAAAGCAGCCGGTAGCACAGCTCAGCAAGAGGCAGAAAAGATGGCCAAGCGCGAAGCAGAAGAACTGAAGCGCCAACAAGAACAAGCAGCCTTGACCAAGGCTGAGGAACTCGCCGCGAAGAAAGCCGAAGAGGCTCGTGTCATGGCGGAACAGAACGCAGCCCGCTGGGCTGAAGAAGAAGCCGCTCGCGCCAAAGAGAGCAGCGATTACCATCTGACCACCAACAAGCACGCTCAGGCGGCTGAAGATGAGTTGGATCGTAAGGAAGAGACCAGCCGCCGCACTGCCGCTGCTGCCAAGGGCCCGAAAAAGGCCGGTCGTCGTGAAGACGATCGCGATGCGCGCAACCCGCGTGCTCGCAAGGGCAAGCGTGGCAAGGTTGCCACTCCGAACGCCATGAAGCACGGCTTCAACAAGCCGGCGGCCGCGGTGAACCGCGACGTGGTGATCGGCGAGACCATCACTGTGGCCGACCTGGCCAACAAGATGGCCGTCAAGGGCGTTGAAGTCATCAAGGTGATGATGAAGATGGGTGCCATGGCCACCATCAACCAGGTGATCGACCAGGAGACCGCTCAGCTGGTCGCCGAGGAGATGGGTCACAAGGTGGTGCTGCGCCGCGAGAACGAGCTGGAAGAGGCGGTACTGTCCGATCGTGACGAGACCTCCGAAGCCAAGCCGCGCGCGCCGGTCGTGACCATCATGGGTCACGTTGACCACGGCAAGACCTCGCTGCTGGACTACATCCGTAAAGCCAAGGTTGCCGCGGGCGAAGCCGGTGGTATTACCCAGCATATCGGTGCTTACCACGTCGAAACCGACAGTGGCATGATCACCTTCCTGGATACCCCGGGTCACGCGGCGTTTACCTCCATGCGTGCTCGTGGTGCCAAGGCCACCGATATCGTGGTGCTGGTCGTTGCTGCCGATGATGGCGTGATGCCGCAAACCATCGAAGCCATCCAGCACGCCAAGGCCGCTGAAGTGCCCTTGGTGGTGGCGGTCAACAAGATCGACAAGCCGGAAGCGGATCCGGATCGCGTCAAGACCGAGCTGGCCCGTTACAACGTCATGTCCGAAGACTGGGGTGGCGATTGCCAGTTCGTCCATGTCTCCGCCAAATCCGGCCAGGGCATCGATGACCTGCTGGAAGCCATCCTGATCCAGTCCGAAGTACTGGAGCTGAAAGCGGTGGTTGACGGCATGGCCAACGGCGTCGTGATCGAGTCCTTCCTGGACAAGGGTCGTGGTCCGGTTGCTACCGTGCTGGTACAAGAAGGTACCCTGCGTCAGGGCGACATCGTGCTGTGCGGCCTGGAATATGGTCGTGTCCGTGCCATGCGTGACGAGCTGGGTCGCGAGATCAAGGAAGCGGGTCCGTCCCTGCCGGTGGAAATCCTCGGCCTGTCCGGCGTTCCCTCTGCCGGTGACGAAGCCACTGTCGTGCGTGACGAGAAGAAAGCCCGTGAAGTGGCGCTCTACCGTCAAGGCAAGTTCCGCGAAGTCAAGCTGGCTCGCCAGCAGAAGGCCAAGCTGGAAAACATGTTCGCCAACATGACCGAGGGCGAAGTGTCCGAAGTGAACGTGGTGATCAAGGCCGACGTACAGGGTTCCGTGGAAGCGATCTGCGATGCCCTGGTCAAGCTCTCCACCGACGAAGTGAAGGTGAAGATCGTGGGTTCCGGCGTGGGTGGTATCACCGAGACCGACGCTACCCTGGCTGCCGCGTCCAGCGCCATCCTGGTGGGCTTCAACGTCCGTGCCGATGCCTCTGCACGCAAGGTCATCGAGGCCGAGAGCCTGGATCTGCGTTACTACTCCGTCATCTATGACCTGATCGACGAAGTGAAGCAGGCCATGAGCGGCATGCTGGCCCCCGAGTACCGTCAGGAAATCATCGGTCTGGCCGAAGTGCGCAGCGTGTTCAAGTCACCGAAGTTTGGTGCCGTGGCCGGCTGTATGGTCACCGAAGGTGTGGTCAAGCGTTCCAACCGCATTCGCGTTCTGCGCGACAACGTGGTTATCTATGAAGGCGAGCTGGAATCCCTGCGTCGCTTCAAAGATGACGTCAACGAAGTCAAGAACGGCTACGAGTGTGGTATCGCGGTCAAGAACTACAACGACGTACGCGAAGGCGACCAGATCGAAGTTTACGAGACCGTTGAAATTCAACGGACTCTGTAAGGCTGGAGTCAGATTAAATAGGGGGCCGCGGCCCCCTTTTATCGCAGGATAGAATATGGCCAGAGAATTTAGCCGGACCCGTCGGGTCGGACAGCAGATCCAGCGTGAAATCGCGCTCATTCTGCAGCGTGAGGTCAAGGATCCGCGCATCGGCATGGTGACCGTTTCCGATGTGGAAGTGTCCCGTGACCTCAATTACGCCAAGGTGTATGTCACCTTCTTGCAACTGGAAAATGATGCCGAGCGCATCAAGGAAGGGCTCAAGGCGCTGACGGAAGCCGCTGGCTACATCCGCAGCCTGCTGGGCAGCGCCATGCGTCTGCGCGTGGTGCCCGAGCTGCGTTTCTTCTACGACCAGACCCTGGTCGAGGGGATGCGTCTCTCCAACCTGGTGACCAACACCATCCGTGAAGACAAGCGTCGCATGGCCGAATCTAGTCGTGAAGAAGACGATGCCGCGCCGGATGAAACTACTGAGGATAACGCCTGAGATGTCTCGTAGACGTCGTTTCAAGGGCCGTGACGTGCACGGTATCCTGCTGCTGGACAAGCCGACCGGGCTGACCTCCAACGATGTGTTGCAGAAGGTCAAGCGGATCTACAATGCCGCCAAGGCTGGCCACACCGGCGCCCTGGACCCTCTGGCAACCGGCATGCTGCCGATCTGCCTCGGCGAAGCCACCAAGTTCTCC
The DNA here is from genome assembly GCF_027707585.1 of Aeromonas sp. QDB39. Taxonomy (NCBI): domain Bacteria; kingdom Pseudomonadati; phylum Pseudomonadota; class Gammaproteobacteria; order Aeromonadales; family Aeromonadaceae; genus Aeromonas; species Aeromonas sp. QDB39. The sequence continues at coordinate 84,272 of NZ_JAPCIV010000006.1, forward strand.
CAGTATCTGCTGGAAGCGGACAAGCGCTACGAGGTGACCGCCAAGCTGGGCGAGCGCACCAATACCAGCGACTCCGATGGCGAGGTGGTCTCCACCCGGCCGGTGAACGTGGCCGTGGGTACCCTGATCGAGTCGCTGGACCAGTTCCGCGGCCCCATCATGCAGGTGCCGTCCATGTACTCCGCCCTCAAGCACAACGGTCGCCCGCTCTACGAGTACGCCCGTGAAGGCATCGAGATCGAGCGGGAAGCCCGTCCCATCACGGTGTTCGAGCTCAAGCTCATCAGCTTTGAAGGGGATGAGGTCAAGCTGGAGGTGCACTGCAGCAAGGGTACCTACATCCGCTCTCTGGTGGATGACCTGGGGGAGGTGCTGGGCTGCGGCGCGCATGTCACCCAGTTGCGTCGTACCCAGGTGGCCAGCTACCCCTATGAGCGGATGCTGACCCTGGAACAGCTCGAGTGCATCTTCGAGCAGGCCAAGGCCGAAAGCATTCCGCCGCGCGAGCAGCTGGATCCGCTGCTGCTGCCGATGGACACCGCCGTGGCAAGCCTGCCCGAGGTGAACATGCTGGCCGCCGTGGCTGCCTATGTGAACCAGGGCCAGGCCGTGCAGGTCGCCGGAGCGCCGCAGAGCGGTCAGGTGCGCATGACGGTCGGTCCGGAGCGCGAGTTCATCGGCGTGGGCGAGATCGACGACGAGGGGCGCGTGGCGCCCAAGCGTCTGGTGCGTTATCACGACGAACACGACGAGGAGTGATCCTCAGGCGGTATCGACGCGTGTTGGCCGTTGTGGCTCTTTCCCGTTGCGAAAAGTGACGGGGACGATTATGATACCGCCCTCATTTCACGGCTGAATTAGAGATTGGCTGTGAACCTTTAAACACTCTACTGGAGTAATACCATGTCTCTAAATGCTGAGATCAAAGCTCAAATCGTTGCTGACAACGCTCGTTGCGCCAACGACACTGGCTCCCCCGAAGTGCAAGTTGCCCTGCTGACTGCCCAGATCAACCATCTGCAAGGTCACTTCAAGGAGCACTCCAAGGATCACCACGGTCGTCGCGGTCTGCTGCGCATGGTTTCCCAGCGTCGTAAGCTGCTGGACTACCTGAAGCGTAAAGACGTTCAGCGTTACGCTGCTCTGATCGCCAAGCTGGGTCTGCGTCGTTAATCGACCATCAGATTTTGCGAAAAAGGGGAACCTCCGGGTTCCCCTTTTTTATTGCGCGTCAGGCTGTTGCCGTCCTCACAGAATTTGTGTCGCTGCTTACCTTTTGCATCGAATCAAGTATACTTGCACGCGAATTTAAAGCGCCAAATTGTAAAAAGGAAATTCACGTGAATCCTATTGTAAAGTCATTCCAGTACGGTCAACACACCGTCACTCTGGAAACCGGAGTGATGGCCCGTCAAGCCACTGCGGCCGTCATGGTCAGCATGGACGATACCTGCGTATTTGTGACCGTAGTTGGCAAGAAAGAGGCCGATCACGGCCGTGATTTCTTCCCGCTGACCGTCAACTACCAGGAGCGTACCTATGCTGCTGGTCGTATCCCGGGTGGTTTCTTCCGTCGTGAAGGCCGCCCGAGCGAAGGCGAGACCCTGATCTCCCGTCTGATCGACCGTCCTATTCGTCCGCTGTTCCCGGAAGGCTTCCTCAATGAGGTTCAGGTGGTTGCCACCGTCATGTCCGTGAACCCGGCCGTTTCTCCCGACATCGTTGCCATGATCGGTGCCTCCGCGGCGCTGGCCATCTCCGGTATCCCGTTCGGCGGCCCGATCGGTGCAGCTCGCGTGGGTTACATGAACGGTCAGTACGTGCTGAACCCGACCACTACCGAACTGCCGCAGAGCGATCTGGACCTGGTAGTTGCCGGTACCGCCAACGCCGTGCTGATGGTTGAATCCGAAGCGGCCATCCTCTCCGAAGAGGTGATGCTGGGTGCCGTAGTATTCGGTCACGAGCAGATGCAGGCCGTTATCAACGCCATCAACGAATTCGCTGCCGACGTCGGTACCAAGCCGTGGAACTGGACTGCTCCTGCCGTCAACGAAGCGCTGAAAGCCAAGGTGGCCGAGCTGGCAACAGCCGAGCTGGGTGAAGCCTACCGCATCACCGAGAAAGCCGTGCGTTACGAAACCATCGGTGCCATCAAGGCTCGTGTGGTTGAGCAAGTCATCGCTTCCGGCGTGGAAGAAGATGCCAAGAAGATCGGCGAAGAGTTCCACAGCCTGGAAAGCCGCATCGTCCGTGGTCGCGTCGTCCGTGGCGAGCCGCGCATCGATGGTCGCGATCCGGAGATGATCCGCGCCCTGTCCGTCGCCACCGGCGTACTGCCGCGTGCTCACGGCTCCGCCCTGTTCACCCGTGGTGAAACTCAGGCCATGGTCGTTGCCACCCTGGGTACCGAGCGTGACGCCCAGAACATCGACGAGCTGACCGGCAACCGTGCCGATCGCTTCATGCTGCACTACAACTTCCCGCCATACTGCGTCGGTGAGACCGGCATGATGGGTAGCCCGAAACGTCGTGAAATCGGTCACGGTCGTCTGGCCAAGCGCGGCGTTGCTGCCGTGATGCCGAGCGCCGACGAGTTCCCGTACGTGGTACGCGTGGTCTCTGAAATCACCGAATCCAACGGTTCCTCCTCCATGGCCTCCGTCTGTGGTTCCTCCCTGGCGCTGATGGACGCCGGTGTGCCGATCAAGGCCTCCGTTGCCGGTATCGCCATGGGTCTGGTGAAGGAAGAAGAAGGTTTCGTCGTGCTGTCCGACATCCTGGGTGACGAAGATCACCTGGGCGACATGGACTTCAAGGTTGCCGGTACCACCGAAGGTGTGACCGCACTGCAGATGGACATCAAGATCGAAGGCATCACCAAAGAGATCATGGAGATTGCCCTGAAGCAAGCTCGTGGTGCTCGCCTGCACATCCTGAAAGTGATGGACGAAGCCATCCAGGCACCGCGTGCCGAGATCTCCGATTTCGCCCCGCGTATCCACACCATCAAGATCAACCCGGAGAAGATCAAGGACGTCATCGGTAAAGGTGGCTCCGTGATCCGTGCCCTGACCGAAGAGACCGGCACCAACATCGAGCTGGATGATGACGGTACCGTCCGCATCGCCGCCGTTGACGGTGATGCCGCCAAGGAAGCGATCCGCCGTATCGAGGCCATCACCGCCGAGATCGAAGTGAACCGCATCTACGAAGGCAAGGTTGTCCGTCTGGCCGACTTCGGTGCTTTCGTCAACATCCTGCCGGGCAAGGACGGTCTGGTGCACATCTCCCAGATCACCGATGCACGCGTGCAGAACGTGGCCGACTACCTGAAGATCGGTGACGTGGTGAAGGTGAAGGTACTGGAAGTGGACCGTCAGGGCCGCGTGCGTCTCTCCATCAAGGAAGCGAACGCCCCGACCGAAGCCGCCGCCGAGCCGGCTGTTGCTGCCGTCGAAGAGCCGGCTGCCGAATAAGCCGCCGAGCCGTGAAAAAGCCGACCTCAGGGTCGGCTTTTTTTATATTTGTGACTTGATGTTGTCTCCTTTGAGACCTCTTGTTATAACGATAGGCTTCCCGTGCGACGGGCAACAAGGAGCAGTGTGATGTCGTGGGCCCTCCTCAGGCAGTTTCCTCCCCTGGTCTGGACCGTTATCCTGGGCACCTTCATGGTGCGCACCAGCTATTACATGGTTTGGCCGTTTCTCTCCATCTTGCTCTATCGGGAGTATGGCCTCTCGGCGACTGCCATTGGCGCCATGCTGGGGGCGACTGCGGCCATCTCCACTCTGGTCAGCTTCTATGGCGGCTGGCTGTCCGACAAGCTGGGGCGGCGCAACATCCTGTTGGCGGGTTGTCTGGTCTCCGTGCTCTGCTACGGCCTGCTCGGCTTCTCCCATTCGGTGCTGTGGCTCGGACTCGGGGTGCTCGGCAGCGGCCTCTCCTCCGGGCTCATCGATGCGCCCGGCAAGGCGCTGATGGCCGACAGCCTGGCTTCGGCCAAGGCCCGCGAGCTGGCGTTGCACCTGCGTTACTTCCTGCTCAACCTGGGGGCGGCTCTCGGCCCCCTGCTGGGGGTGACCCTCGGCATCAGTGCCCAGCAGCAGACCTTCCTGCTGCTCAGTGGCAGCTATCTGCTGTTGGGGGCTGCCTTCCTCTGGGGATTTGCGCAAAGCAGGGTAGTGGCGACCCACGGTAGCGAGCTGGGCTTGCGTGCGGCCATCAAGGTATTGTGGCTGGACCGGGGTTTCTTGCTGCTGGTGCTGGCCAACCTGCTGATGAACCTGGTCTATTCCCAGTTCCACTCACCGCTGGTGCAGTACCTGACACGGGCCGGGACGCCAGAGGTAGCGAGCCTCATCGCCCTTCTGGTGGCCACCAACGCCCTGACCGTGGTGCTGCTGCAGTTTCCCCTGCTGCACTTCCTGGCCCGCTGGCCGGGCAAGGTGCGCCTGCAGGTCGGCATCACCCTGTTCTTGGGGGCTCAGGTGCTGTTTGCGCTGGGGGATCCGCAGCAGTGGTCGCACTGGGTCGGGGCAGTACTGATGCTGAGCGTGGGGGAGACCATACTGTTTCCGTTGCTCAACGTGCTGATCGATCAGATGTCGCCCCCGCACCTGAAGGGGAGCTACTTCGGCGCCGGTGCGCTGGCCGGGCTGGGTGGGGCCATCGGTGCCTTGCTGGGGGGCTGGATCCTTGCCGTGTGGGGCGGTCAGGCGCTCTACGTGCTGATGGCGGTGCTCTGCCTGTTTACCTTCCTGCTCTATGAGTGGGGCGCCCGCATTGCGCGCCCGGCACGGATTCGGGTCAGGCAGGATTGAACCTCAGTGGGTACTGTTCTGGTTGACCTGCTTCATCGCCTTTTTGGCGGCATACATGCGCTCGTCGGCCAGCCGGATCAGGCTGCTGCCCTCGTCAAACTGGAGCGGCCCGGTCTGCACCAGACCGATGCTGAGGGTGACGTCACTGATCTGCTCGGCCAGCGCATTGGTCAGCCGCTGCAGGTAGACATCTCTGGCCTGCTCCTCGTTGCAGTTGGGCAGGATCAGGCAGAACTCGTCCCCTCCGTAACGGAAACAGCAATCCTCCGCTCGTGAGACCTTGCGAATGCAGTCGCCGACGATGCGCAGGATCTCGTCCCCGCGCTGATGGCCCTGGTTGTCGTTGATCTGCTTGAAGTCGTCGATGTCGAGATAGGCGATGACCATAGGTTCGGCACGGCGCTGGCAGGTACGCAGGGTGCGGGTCAGGTTCTCCTGCAGGTGGCGCACGCTGAGCAGGCCGGTGAGGGCATCGGTCCGGCTCATCTCCTCCAGCTGCTGGGTGCGCTCGCGCACCTTCTCCTCCAGCGACTTGGCGTAGATCTCCGATTTCTCCTTGGAGGACTCTATCTCCGACACCAGGCTGCGGATATAGGTCTCGAACACCAGGGTGATGTCGAACAGGAACAGCTTGTCGAGGGCGGTCAGCATGGTGATGCGGTCCGGTTCATGATCTATCTGGGTGAAGATATCCTCGATGAGCAGCCCCTTTAGGGTGTTGATGGCGGCCAGATAGAGCTTGGGTTCCACCCCGATCCGCTTGTGCACCAGCCCGATCCGCAGCCGGTTGTTGACGTATTCCAGGTCGTACAGGCCGCTGAACAGGTCGAGAATGTAGCGGCGCTGGGCGGCCCGCAGCCGGGTGAGGGTGTCGGCGTCGCCGATCAGCAGGGCAATTTCGGTGATCCCGGTCTGCAGGGTGTAAAACTTGTCGACCAGGGCGTCGATGTGGGGCTCGATTTTGGGACGGTAGCTGGCGAGCAGGGCGAAATCCCGTTCATCCAGCAGCAACAGCTCCTTGCGATGAGCGATTTCGAACTCGGTGATCCGCATTTGTTCCAGCAGAGTCTGTTCGGTTGGATTCATGGCAGTTCCCTGAACGAAAATGAAAGCGCGCACGTTGTTATCTAACTGACAGTGTAGACATTAACAGCTGTGAACAGGTTTTCAAATGGCGCAGGATTGTTGCAGATCAATGCCTGCGCCCGGTTCTCGCACCGCTAGAAGGTCAACACCTTGTCGGCCGCCAGTGTCCACTGGGCCAGCAGCGGCAGGGTGCCGATCTCGATCCCCTCGATAAGCGGCAGCGTCGTGATGCCACGGGCATCGGTACAGGTCTTGCAAAGGCGGATGCTGATCCCCTGAGCCAGCAGGATCTCCAGCATCTGGCGCAGGTTGTAGCCCTCGGCCGGGGCCTGGCCCGCCAGTGCGGCGCTGACTGCATCGGACATCAGAAACAGTTTCAGGTTGGCACCGCCCTGTTCGCGCAGGGCGATGGCCAGGCGCAAGGCATTGAACAGGGATTCGCTGCCATAGGGGGCGCCGTTGGCGATGATGACAATCTCTTGATTCATAACAGACTCCTTGATGAAAGTAGCCATTGTAGGCCCATCGGCACCCGGTTGGCGTGATGTCGCACAAACTCTGTCGTAGCGGTTTGCCCGCGCCTTGACCCGGCCGGCCGAGTACGGTCTGATAGGCGGCCATCAAACATGACAGGGGAACGAGGTCGTTATGTGGAAGGTTATCGGAATGAGCATGCTGCTGTTGGCCGGCCAGGCCTATGGCAGTGAGGCCGTTGGCTGCAAGGCGCGCCAGCAGGCCGTCAAGGATCAGCTGGTGTTTGCCAAGGCACACGACAATGCGGATCAGGTCGCCGGGCTGGAGCGGGCCCTGCGCAATATCGAGACTCACTGCACCGACGCCGGCCTGTTCAAGGAGCAGCAGCAGCGGGTGGCCGAGCTCAAGGAGCAGGTCAACGAACGGTTGGTCGAGCTGCAAAACGCCAGGGTGACGGGCAAGCCCGACAAGATTGCCAAGAAGCAGGCCAAGCTGGAAGAGGCCCAGACCAAGCTGCTGGCCGCCCAGCGCGAGCTGGATGCCCTGAGCAAGCTTGCCAAACCCTGACTCATTGATGAAAAAAGAAGCCGGCGCAGTCCGGCTTCTTTTTTATCTCGAGTTTCCCTTCGGGCTGGCTCAGCCGCCGCGCCGACCCACCATGTCGGCCGGCACCACCCAGGCATCGAACTGCTGTGCCGTCAGGTGGCCGGAGGCGATGGCCGCCTCCCGCAGGCTGAGCCCCTCATGGTGGGCCCGCTTGGCGATCTCTGCCGCCTTGTCATAGCCGATATGGGGGTTGAGCGCCGTCACCAGCATCAGGGAGCGGGCCAGCAGCTCGTCGATGCGGGGCTGGTTCGGGGTGATGCCGACGGCGCAGTGGTCGTGGAAGCTCTGCATGCCGTCCGCCAGCAGCCGCACGCTCTGCAAAAAGTTGTGGGCGATCATCGGCCTGAACACGTTGAGCTCGAAGTTGCCGCTGGCACCGCCGATGTTGATGGCGACGTCGTTGCCCATCACCTGGGCGCACAGCATGGTGAGCGCCTCGCACTGGGTCGGGTTGACCTTGCCGGGCATGATGGAGGAGCCTGGCTCGTTTTCCGGGATGAGCAACTCTCCCAGCCCGCTGCGGGGGCCGCTCGCCAGCCAGCGCACGTCGTTGGCGATCTTCATGAGGGAGGCGGCCAGCGTCTTGAGGGCGCCGTGGCCATGCACCAGGGCATCGCTGGCGGCCAGCGCCTCGAACTTGTTGGGGGCGCTCACCAGCGGTAGGCCGGTCTGCTCGGCCAGGGTGGCGGCTACCGCCTCGGCGAAGCCGGGCGGGGTGTTGAGGCCGGTGCCGACGGCGGTGCCCCCCAGCGCCAGCTCGCACAGATGGGGCAGGGCGGCCCGGATATGGCGCTCCCCCTGCTCGAGCTGGGCGACCCAGCCGGAGAATTCCTGCCCCAGGGTGAGCGGGGTGGCATCCTGCAGATGGGTGCGGCCGATCTTGACGATGTCGTCAAAGGCTGCCGCCTTGCCGGCCAGGGTAGTGCGCAGGGTCGTCAGGGCGGGCAGCAGGTGCCCGGTGATGGCCGTGACGGCCGCCAGGTTCATGGCGCTCGGGAAGACGTCATTGCTCGACTGGCTCTTGTTCACCTCGTCGTTGGGGTGCACCAGCCGCCCCTCGCCACGGGTGCCGCCAAGCAGCTCACTGGCCCGGTTGGCCAGCACCTCGTTGAGGTTCATGTTGGTCTGGGTGCCGGAGCCAGTCTGCCATACCCGCAGCGGGAACTCCTCATCATGCTGGCCGCACAGGATCTCGTCGGCGGCGCTCATGATGGCCTGCGCCGTGCGGGCGGGCAGCAGTCCGTTGGCGTGGTTGACCCGGGCACAGGCCGACTTGATGCGGGCCAGGGCGTGGATCAGCGCCATCGGCTGGCGCTCGCCGGAGATGTCGAAGTGCTGCAGGGAGCGCTGGGTCTGGGCTCCCCACAGCCGATCGGCCGGCACGGCGATCGCGCCGAAGCTGTCGTGTTCAGTCCTGCTCTTCATCTCATCCTCCCTTCATTGCGAAAAAGGGGCGACATCCTGCGCCCCCTGTGGGTTTTCAGCCGGTCAGCGCCATTCAGCTGCGCGGGCGAAACGGCGTCAGCTCGGCCAGCGGCGCGGCCGTGCTGAACTCCTGGGTGGTCTCGGCGTGTTTGAAGATCTTGAAGCCTTCGCCGCGGGCGCTCCAGTATTCGATATGCTCGCCACTGACCTGGAGCAGGCTGGCCTCGCGCAGGGCCACCACGTGCTCGCTCGGGTTGATGGCGCAGAACTCCGCCAGACGCTCGTCGCGGGTCTCCCCCATGTGGCCGCTGATGCTGGCGTCCAGATAGTGCGGGTTGATCTGCAGCGGGAACAGCCCCAGCGCAGGCAGCACGGCGGCGCTGCAGACCGGCATGTCGTTGGTGGTGCGGATGCTGGGGGTCGCCACGTTGCAACCGGCGCTCCAGCCCACATAGGGCACGCCCCGCTCGCGCACGGCGCGCTGGATGGGCACCACCAGGCCGTTCTCGTGCAGCAGCTGGTTGAGGCGCCAGGTGTTGCCGCCGCTGATGAAGATGGCGTCGGCATGGTTGATCGCGTCCACCGGGTCATCGAACTGATGGATGCTGATGGCCTCCACCCCCAGGCTCTCGCTGAGCTCCAGGGCGCGGGCATCCCAGTCGCTGCGGATCACCGCGTAGGGGATGAGCAGGATGCGCTTGACCTGTTTGCGGGCGAGCAGGGTCTGCACCCGATCCCGGGCCCAGCCGAGCAGGCCCGGGCATTCGGTGGCTTTGCCGTTGCTGAGAAGAAGCAGTTCCATGAAGCGTGTCCTCGATAAGTGAAAGCGCGAAGAGGTCACCGGCCCAGGCCGGGTGACGGAAGCCCCCATTCTAGCCCGATCGCTGCTCGGGTTCTGTGATCGATGGCGCCATGTACCCTGATGAGGCCGTTTTTGACCGCCAGATACCACAAACCCCGGCATGCCGGGGTTTGTGGTTGCAGCGGATGGGTCAGCTGGCGCTGGCCGGGGCAATCCGGAACTCGGGTTGCTGGCGCAGTTTCCACAGCTCAATCCACTTGCGGATCGCCGACACCAGGATGACGGCGCCGAGCCCCAGCATCAGCAGCGAGATGCCGCCGTTGAGCAGGTTGTAGCCCTTGGCTTCCGGGTTGAAGTAGACGTGGCTCACCATCCAGTAACCGGCGTAGTTGACGGTGACGAACAGGTAGGCCAGCGGGATCAGGCAGGTCAGCATGTAGCGGCGCTTGCTGGCCAGTCGCAGGATGATGGTGGCACCTATGATGAGGCCCACCGAGGCCATCAGCTGGTTCGAGACCCCGAACAGCGCCCACACAGAGCCGATATCGCCGGACATCAGCAGATACCCCCACATCACGCAGGCGAGCACGCTGGCCCCGATGGCGCCCGGCATCCAGTCGATGCGCTTGAGGGGCGGGTAGAACTCGCCGAAGAAGTCCTGAATGAGGTAGCGGGAGACCCGGGTGCCGGAGTCGACGGCGGTCAGGATGAACACAGCTTCGAACATCACCACGAACTGGAAGAAGTAGGAGGCGAGGTTACTGAACCAGGGCACCTTGGTGAAGATGTAGGACATGCCCACCGCCAGGGTGACGGCGCCGCCGGTGCGACCGTTCAGATCCATGCCGATCTCCTGGGAGAGGAACGGCAGATCCACCACCTGCATCCCCAGCTTGGCGAAGGCCTCCGGAGTGGCGTTGATGGCGAAGTAGTCAGCCGGGTGCAAGGCAGTGGCGGCGATCAGCGCCATCACGCCCACCACGCACTCGGCCAGCATGGCACCGAAGGCGACCGGCAGAATGTCGCTCCACTTGTCCACCAGTTTCGGGGTGGTGCCGGAGCCGATAAAGGCGTGGAAGCCGGAGATGGCGCCACAGGCGATGGTGATGGAGATGAAGGGCCAGACCGGGCCGCCCAGCACCGGGCCGCCGCCGTGGACGAACTGGGTCATGGCGGGGAACTGGATCTCGGGGTTGATGCAGATGACGCCGATGACCAAAGCGCCGAACACGCCGATCTTCATGAAGCTGGAGATGTAGCCGCGCGGGGTGAGCAGCAGCCAGACCGGCAGCGCGGTGGCGAAGAAGGCGTAGATGGGCAGCGCCAGACTGATGGTCTCGGCGCGCAGGGTCAGCCAGGCACCGAAGGCGCTCTCCTGCACGTAGGGGCCGAAGAAGACGCAGGCCAGCACGGCGATGAAGCCCACCCAGGAGGCGGCTTGCAGGTTGCCGGTCAGCTTGTGCCAGATCCCCACCACCATGGAGATGGGGATGGTCATGAACACCGCGAACACGCCCCAGGCGTTACGCTCCAGCGCGTGTACCACCACCATGGAGAGACCCGCCATGGTGATGGTGATGATGAACAGCATCGCAAGGCCGGTACACCAGCCGGCGATGGGGCCGAGCTCGGCCTTGGCCACCTCGGAGAGGGACTTGCCCTGATGCTTCATGGAGGCGAACAGCACGACTGTGTCGTGCACCGCGCCGCCGATGACGCAGCCGATCAGCAGCCAGAGAAAGCTCGGCAGGTAGCCGTACTGGGCCGCCAGGACCGGGCCCACCAGCGGGCCGGCGGCGGCGATGGCCGCGAAGTGCTGGCCGAAGTTGACCCACTTGTTGGTCGGCACATAGTTTTTGCCATCTTCCAGCTGGTGGGAGGGGGTGACCAGCTTGTCGTCGGCCATCAGCACCTTGCGCACAAAGAACACGCCGTAGAGGCGATAGGCGATGGCGAGGATGCAGAGGGCCGCAATGACGAAGGTGATTGCGTGTTGCATGACGGAGTTTCCTTTTCCTGCGGCCAATCCGGCCGGGCTCAGGCTGCACTCTACGCAGGCGGCGGGGAAAGGGGAGCGCAGAAAAGGTCAGTGGCAGAGGGTCGCCCGCGAGCGGCAGAAAAGCGGCCCCGAGTGGTTTGAGGGATGAGCCGGCGGGTGTGGGATGCGGGTGAGCGGTAACGGGCAGAGCAGGAGCGGGGTGAGTGGCCCGCTCCCTCAGGGGATCTCCAGCAGCTCCTTGAGGGGCTTGAGGTAGCGGCGACTCACCGGCACCCTGTGACCGCCCTGGGTCACCACCTCCGCCAAGCCACCGTCGAGCAGCAGGATCTCGCGGATCTGGCCGGGGTTGAGCAGGTATTGGCGGTGACAGCGCACGAAGCCGGTCTTCTCCTCCAGGGTGCGCAGGGTCAGCTCTGTGGTGCCCTGCTGCTGGGCGCTCACCACCTTGTTGCCGGCCAGATCGCTGTGGACGAACTCCACCTCGCCAAGGGGCAGCAGCAGGATGCGGTTGTGGCCGCTGCAGGGAATGCTGCGCAGGGGCTGGGCGATGCGGGTGGGATCCGGCAGCGGCTGGCCCGCCAGCTCACCTTTTGGCGAGAGCAGTCGCTGGATGCGCTCCAGCGCCTTGTTCATCCGCTCTGCCGTGACTGGCTTGAGCAGGTAGTCGAGAGCATTCTCCTCGAACGCGCGCAGGGCAAACTCGTCGTAGGCGGTGATGAAGACGATGTGGGGGCGCAAGTCCGGATCCAGCATGCTCACCAGCTCCAGCCCGCTGATGCGCGGCATCTGGATGTCGAGAAACAGCAGGTCGGGCTTGAGGCGATGGATGGCGGGCAGCGCCTCCATGGCGTGGGCACACTCCCCCAGCAGGCGGATGTTGCCCGCCTGCTCTAGCAGCAGCCGCAGCTCCTCGCGGGCGAGGGGTTCATCGTCGACGATCAGGGCGGTCAGCATGGGCTCTCCTGCAGGGGAAGGGTGATCCTCACCCGGGTGGATTGATGGGGCTCGCAGTGAATGGTGACCCCGTACTCGGCGCCGTAACGGGCCTTGATGCGCCGGTCCACTATGTTCATGCCAAGGCCGCTCTCCTCCCGTTTGGCCTGATAGAGGCCGGCGTTGTCACAGACCTCCAGCACCAGCTGCTCGCCCTCCTGCCGCGCGGCCAGGGTCAGTCGGCCCGGCTCGAACATCTGGGAGATGCCGTGCTTGATGGCGTTCTCGACGATGGGTTGCAGGGAGAAGGTGGGCAGCCGGTACTCCAGCAGCGGCTCGGGAATCTGGATCTGCACGCTCAGGTGCTCGGCGAAGCGGGCCTGCTCGATGTGCAGGTAGGCGTTCACGTGCTCCAGCTCGTCGGCCAGGGTCACCTCGTCCCCCTGGCGTTTGAGGTTCTTGCGAAAGAAGGTGGAGAGGTGGTGCACCAGGGTGCGGGCATCCTCGGGGTCGCGCCGGATCACCGCCGCCAGGGTGTTGAGGGCGTTGAACAGGAAGTGCGGGTTGATCTGCGCCTGCAACAGCTTGATCTCCGACTGGGCCAGCAGCCGCTTCTGCTCGTTGTACTTGCTGGCCAGGATCTGGCCGGAGAGCAGCCGGGCAATCCCTTCCCCCAGGGTGCGGTTGATGGAGGAGAAGAACTTGCGCTTGGGCTCGTAGAGCTTGATGGTGCCCACCACCGAGCCCTCTTCCCCCCGCAGCGGAATGACCAGCGAGGAGCCGAGCCGGCACTGGGGATGCAGGTTGCAGCTGTAGGGGATGAGGTTGCCGTCGGCATAGACCACCTCGTTGTGCTGGATCGCTTTGAAGGTGTGGGCCGAGTTGATGGCGGTGCCCGGCAGATGGTGATCCTCGCCGATGCCGATGAAGGCGAGCAGTTTCTCCCGATCGGTGATGGCCACCGCGCCCACTCCAGTCTCCTCGTAGAGAATGCGCACCATCTGCTGGCACGCCTGCTGGGTGAAGCCCTTGTCCAGCACCCGCATCGCCCGCTCAGCGATCTTGAGGGCGCGGGCGGAGAAGGCGACCGAGTACTTCTCCAGCATGGCGCGGTGATCGAGGATCATCCGCATGAACATGGCGGCCCCCAGGGTATTGGCCACCAGCATGGGGGCGATGATGTTCTCGATGAGGTGGACGGCGTCGTCAAACGGGCGGGCCACCAGCAAGATGATGCCCATCTGCATCAGCTCGGCGATGAGGGCTACCGAGCCCACCACCCAGGGGCTGAACAGCAGGTCGAGCCGGTGGCGGGCGACGAAGTGGCGATGCACCAGACCACCGAGCAGCCCCTCGGCGATGGTGGAGAAGGTGCAGGCCAGGGCGGTAAAACCTCCCAGCGAGTAGCGATGGATACCGCCGGTGAGCCCCACCAGCAGCCCCACCACAGGGCCGCCGACGATGCCCCCCAGCACGGCGCCGATGGCACGGGTGTTGGCGATGGAGTCCTCGACTCTCAGGCCAAAGTAGGTACCCATCACGCAGAAGCCGGAGAAGATGAGATAGCAGAGGATCTTGTGGGGCCAGCTCAGGGTCACCTGAGTCAGTGGCATGAACAGCGGCGTCTTGGAGAGCAGCCAGGCGATCACCAGATAGACGCAGAGCTGCTGGAAGAGAGATATCACGAGCGCGAATTGTTCGAAAGCCACGGCACACTATCTCGAAAGGGGATGCTCATCCAATGGACGCGGAGTATTAGCAAACCCTGATTTGCGCTGCAAGTTGCGGGCGCCGGAATAGCGCGCCTGCGCACAGATTTGCCGGCACCCTGAGCCAAAGGCATCCCCTGCACAGGCAGATGGGAATGGGCATAGGCCCGGCAAGTGGGTCACTCTCCCGGCTTGGATTAATGGCCTGGCTAGTGGCCCGGCTCAGGGGGCTGAATGGACGTTTGCATAGAGTAGCATCAGCTCGGCCAGGGAATCGACCTCGAGGCGTTTCATCAGGCTGGCGCGGCACACCTCGACGGTGCGCACCGAAATGCAGAGATCCTGCGCTATCTGCTGGTTCTTGTGGCCCCGGGCGATGAGTTGCAGCAGCTGGTGCTCGCGCGGGGTGAGCCGCTGATAGGCGGCCAGCTGGGCGAAACGGGTGGCCGCGCTCAGCGTCGCCTGCTCGGCCCGACTGATGGCGGCGAGCAGGGGGGCCAGCTGCACCGGCTTTTGCAAGAAATCCACCGCCCCCTGCTTGAGGGACTCCACCGCCAGCGGCACCTCGCCGTGGCCGGTGAGAAACAGGATGGCGATGGGGCTCTGGGCCGCCTTCAGCCGCTGCTGCACCTCGGGGCCCGACAGCCCAGGCATGCGGCAGTCGAGGATGAGGCAGGCGGGCTGGTGCAGGTCGACCTCGGCCAGAAAGCGCTCGCCATCGGCAAAGCTGAACAGCTGCCGCTCGTCGCAGCTCTCCAGCATGAAGCGCAGGGAGTCGAGCACGGCCTCGTCGTCGTCGACCAGATAGAGCGGGGGGCGGGCAGGGGACGGCATCTCAGTTCCTCGACATGTCGGTGGATGAAGGGAGGGTTTCGGGTGGCGGCACGGGCAGGGTGACCCGGGCCAGGCAGCCTTGGGGGCTCAGGTTCTCCAGGCTGAACTGGCCGCGATGGCTCTCGACCACCTCCCGGCAGATGGCCAGCCCCAGTCCCATGCCATCGGGCTTGTCGCTGTAAAACGCCTGCTGCAGTTCGGTCGCGGGGACCCTCAGGCCGGCGCCGTTGTCGCGGATCTCCAGCAGCAACCTCTGCGCCTCGAAGGCGATCAGCAGCTCGACCCGGGCAAGCGCCTGTGCCGGTGTCTGCGTAGGGGGGTGAGCAGGAGAGCGAACAGCGGCGCGCGCCTTCTTCGCTTCACTCTGCGCCGCACTCTCGGCGCCATTCTTGATGAGGTTGACCAGCAACTGCTCCATCCCGGTGCCGTCCAGAGGGAGCCGGCGCGGCTGGCCCCGCCAGTGCAGGGTGAAAGCGACGTCGAGCGGCACCAGCATCTGCTCCAGCAGGGGGCGCAACTCCGCCACCAGGGTGGGCAGGTCGCAAGGCTCGAAGCGGGGAGGGCGCTTTTGCAGCCTGGCCCTGAGCCGGTTGACGGTCTGGGTGATGCGCTGGACCTGGAGTCCTATCTGTTCCAGGGCCTGACGAAGGGAGGCCTGGGCCGGATCCTGCGCCAATCTGTCCAGTCGCAACAAGGCCCCCTGGCTGTAGTTGGCGATGGCGCTGAGGGGCTGATTGATCTCGTGAGCCACGTTGGCGCCCAGCTCGCCCAGTTCGGCGAGCCGTCTGGCCTGTGCCAGCTGGCGTCCCTTCTGCTCGAGCTGGTGGCGGGCTTTGAGCAGCCGGTGCTGGCTGCGGTTGAACAGGTATTGCAGCAGCAGGTGGTGGCCCCCCAGCAGCAGTACCAGCGCCAGGGCGCCCCAGCCCCACTGCTGATGCTGGCGCAGCCAGTGCCAGGCCGCTTGCCACCAGGGGCCCTGCAGCGGGTGGCGATCCATCGCCTTGAGCAGGCGGTCGATGGCGAGCTCGCTGGTGGGCACGGTCCAGCCCGCCGAATCGGCGGCGATGGCCGCCTCGCTATCAGCGGGCAGATCGTACAGCGCGCGGGTCACCGCCAGCGCCAGCGCGGGGGAGGCCCGCTCTGTCTTGGCGAAGGACCAGTTGGGGTAGAGCCGGGTCGAGCTCTGGCAACCAAAGCCGGGTGGCGCCTGATCGTCCAGCACCCGAAACTCCCCCCTGGCGACCTTGCCCTCCCGCTCCATACGCTCGAGCTGGCACACCGGCACGATGGCGGCGGCCACCTCACCTGTTGCCAGCCGCTCGATGAGTCGGTCCAGCGGAAAGCCGGTGAACTGCACGGTGGAGAAGAAGTGCTCCAGCCTGACCCCCTGTTCGCCTGCCTCGAAGCGATAGGCGAGGTAGCCGCCGAAGGCGTTCTCCGAGACGGCGGCGACCGCTTGCCCCTCGAGGTCACGCCAGTGTCGGTAGGGGACCTGGGCAGGCACCACCAGCGCGGCGCCGATGGCGAGGTTGTCCCCCCCCGCCGGGCTCTTGAGGGTGGCGAGCCAAGCCAGCGGGTACTGGCGCGCCAGGCTCACCGACTGGCCCGGGTTGGTGATGACGAAATCGAGGTGCTCGCGGGCGACGGCCTCGGCCAGTTCATCGAGCCCCAGCGGATGCAGCACGAAGCGCTGGCCGGGCACGCGCTGCGCCAGCCAGCGCAGCAGCGGTTGCCACTGGGCTTTCGCCAAGGCCGGGCCGCGGGTGGCCAGCACGCCGATGCGTATCGGCTCGGCCAAGGCCTGCACCGGCGTGGCCTGGGATGGTGCGGATTCCTGTCGGGCCGGCGCTGGCGAAGAGGGGGGCGGGGCGGCTTGCACCCGCAGCGGCAGGGCTGACAGCGCGAGCCAGAGCAGCAGGCTGAGCAGGGGCAAGGGAACTGGGGCGTGCAGGGGGCTCTCCTCTCGGTGCAAAGGGGGCAGTCTATCACCGGGACGCGCGCTTGCACGCGAACGGGGCCGGGAGGGGCAGCAAACGCCGTCCCGGTCACAGTTCAGCAGGGCTGGGGCATTTTTTATTGCGCTGGATCAACCCGGCTCCCGGTATGTGGAAAACCACAATAGAGGCGACTTCCTGCGTTGAGGACAATCGGCTCAACCCCTTTCAAGCCAGCTCAGCAGAAGGAAAGACGCCATGGAGCCCAGCAAGCGCCGATTGTTATCCGGGATCGCCGCCCTCACCGCAGGGGCGGCCCTGATCCCCGTCACCCAGGTTCAGGCGCAGTCCATTCCCGCTCCCCGCAACGGGCGGGCGGCCATCAGCCGGGGGGACGGGCGCAAGCGTTACGGCATGCTGATCGACCTGCGCCGCTGCGTCGGCTGTCAGGCCTGCACCGTGGCCTGCACCATCGAAAATCAGCCTCCCCTCGGCCAGTTTCGCACCACGGTGAGCCAGTACGAGGTGAGCGACGTGGCCGCCCTCGCGGCTCCCGCCTCCCTCTTGATGCTGCCGAGGTTGTGCAACCACTGCGCCGAGCCCGCCTGCCTCGATGTCTGCCCCACCGGCGCCACCTTCCAGCGCGACGACGGCATCGTCGTGGTCAACAACGACTGGTGCGTCGGCTGCGGCTACTGCGTGCAGGCCTGCCCCTATGACGCCCGCTTCATCAACCACGAGACCAACACCGCCGACAAGTGCACCTTCTGCGCCCATCGGCTGGAGGCGGGGCTCTTGCCCGCCTGCGTCGAGAGCTGTGTCGGCGAGGCGCGCATCATAGGCGATTTGAACGACCCCAAGAGCCGGATCAGCCGGCTGCTGCGCGAACACGAGCCGGCGCTCAAGGTGCTCAAGCCCGAGGCCAATACCCAGCCGCGGGTCTTTTATCTCGGCATGGACGAGGCCTTCGTCAGCAAGGTCGACGGCAACCCGGCCCTGCGCACCCTGCTCACCGACGATGGCAAGGAGATAGCCCATGGTCATTAACGAACTGCTGGCCCCGGCTCAGCCCATCACCTGGCTGCCCTGGGCGGTGCAATATTTCTTCCTCATCGGCCTCGCCTACGGGGCCCTCTGGCTCGGCGCGTTTGAGCTGTGGCGCAAGACGCCTGACCCGCGGCTGCAGACCCTGGCGGCGGTGCTGATGGTGGCGGCCGGTCTGGTGGCCCCCATCGCCCTGACCGCGGATCTGCACCAGCCGGCCCGGGCCTGGCACTTCTACGCCCAGACGCGCGTTGGCTCCGTCATGTGGTATGGCGCCTATCTGCTGCCGCTGTTCAGCCTGCTCTCCATGCTGCTCGGCTGGCTGCTGCTAAGGCCTGCCTTGGCCCGGCGCGGCGCAGAAGGGGACAAGATAGCCCGCCTTGCCCGGCTGCTTTGCCTGGGAAGCTGGTCGGGGTACGTCTGGCTGCGGCCCCTCTCTTTGCTGGCCGCCCTGAGCGGGCTCAGCATCGCCCTCTACACCGGGCTCGAGACCATGGCGGTGGCGGCGCGCCCGCTCTGGCATACCCCCTGGTTGCCCTGGCTGCTGGCCCTGAGCGCCGTGCTGGGGGCCCAGAGTGCCCTGCTGCTGCTCAACCGCTTGCTGACGGGCTGGGGGGCCCAGACAGAGTCGACCCTGCTGCGCCAGAGCGGCTGGACGTTAGGCCTGCTGGCGCTCTCCCTGCTGGGCTGGGCCCTGTTTGGCGGCGCCTCGGCGGCAGAGGCCACGGCCCTCTATCGGCTCGACCCGAGCTGGCGGCTGGCGGCCCACTGGCTGTTGCTGACCCTGGGGCTGGCCGGTCTGCTGATGCTGATCCGGCCCAGGATCTCTGCCCGCCTGTCACTCTGGGGGCTGGCGCTGCTGGGGCTGCACCTGGTGTGGGGCCTGCGCTGGCTGGTGCTCATTCAGGGGCAGCTCGCACCCAAGTACGGGGCCGGCGTCTATCTCTATGAAATTGCCTGGGGCCCGGCCGGTGTGCTCGGCATTCTCGGCACCTTCGGTCTGCTGGTGGCCCTGCTGGTGGCCCTCTCGGAGCTGGTGTGCCCCTCTGTTTCCCCCGTCATCAAGGCACCCACTCCTTTTGCACGCGAGGCACTCTGATGGATCACAGCAAACGCAAGTTTCTCAAGGGCGCCGCCATCGCCGGTGGCACCGGATTGTTCGTCGCCGGTTACAGCGACACCCTCAAGCAGGTGGCGACTGGCCTCGCCACCGGCAGCTCGGGCCAGCCGACCCGGGATCCCATCCATGGCAACTCGCTGGCCGTGGAGTACCGGGTTGACGAGCGGGGGGCGTTGCACCCCAACCCGGCCCAGCGGGTTGCCAACACCATGTGCCTCGGCTGCTGGACCCTGTGCGGAGTGCGGGCCCGTATCGACAACGAGCGCGACCAGATAGTGCGGATCCTGGGCAACCCCTATCACCCCCTCTCCGCCCGCCATCACATCGACTTCAAGACCCCGGTCAAGCAGGCGCTGCTCGCTACCAGCGGCTACCAGGAAGGGGGGCTGGACGGGCGCTCCACCGCCTGCGCCCGGGGCAACGCCATGCTCGAGCAGCTCGACAGCCCGCAGCGAGTCACCCGTTGTCTCAAGCGGGTGGGGCCCCGTGGCAGCGGCCGCTGGCAGAGCATCCCCTTCGAGCAGCTGGTGGCCGAGGTGGTGGAGGGGGGCGATCTGTTTGGCGAGGGCCAGGTCGATGGGCTGCGGGCCATTCGCAACCTCGCCGAGCCGCTCGACCCGGCCAACCCGGAGTACGGCCCCAGGGCCAACCAGCTGCTGGTGAGTAACGCCTCGGACGAGGGGCGGGATCACTTTATCAAGCGCTTCACCTTCAACAGCTTCGGCACCCGCAACTTCGCCAACCACGGCGCTTACTGCGGCCTGTCGTTCCGGGTCGGGGCCGGCGCCCTGCTGGACGATCTGGAGAGGAACGCCCACCTCAAGCCGGACTGGGACGAGAGCGACTTCCTGCTGTTCATGGGCACTTCGCCCCAGCAATCGGGCAACCCCTTCAAGCGCCAGTCTCGCCAGCTGGCGGCGAACCGGGCGCGACCGGGCAAGCCGTTCTCCTACGTGGTGGTGGCCCCCAGCCTGCCCAACACGGTGAACATGCCGTCTGCCCCTGCCAACCGCTGGCTGCCCATCCGCCCCGCCACCGACTCGGCGCTGGCCATGGCCATGCTGCGCTGGATCATCGACAACCAACACTACGCCGAGCCCTTCCTGACAGCACCCAATGCCGAGGCGGCCGAGCGGGCCGGTTATCGCGGTTTTTGCAACGCCAGCCATCTGGTGCTCTGCGACGAGTCCCACCCGCGCTTCGGCCAGATGCTGCGGGCCAGCGATCTCGGCTTGCCCTTTGAGGGGGAAGCCTATGGGGAGGGGGACGCCATGCTGGTAGAGGAGGCGAGCAGCGGCGAGCCGAGACCCGCCGGCCAGTGTGAGCGGGCCAACCTCTGGGTGGATCGCCCCATTCAGGGCCCCAAGGGGGAGTTCGCGGTCAAGAGCAGCTTCCAGCTGCTGGCCGAGGCGTGCCGGGAGCACTCCCTCGCGCAATACAGCGCCGAGTGCGCTGTGCCAGTGAGCGATATCGAGGCGCTGGCGCGGGAATTCACCAGCCACGGTACCCGGGCGGCGGTGGTCTCCCATGGCGGCACCATGAGCGCCAACGGCTTCTACTCGGCCTGGGCCATCATGATGCTCAACGTCATGATTGGGAACCTCAATGCCCGGGGCGGCGCCGTGGCGAGTGGCGGCAAGTTCGATCCCTTCGGGGCGGGGCCGCGCTACGATCTGGCGAGCTTCCCCGGCATGGTCAAGCCCGCCGGGGTCTTCCTGTCGCGCTCCAAGTTCCCCTACGAGAAGACCTCTGAGTATCGGCGCAAGCGCGAGGCCGGCCAGAACCCCTATCCGGCGCAAGAACCCTGGTTCCCGATCTCGGGCCCATTGCTCGGCGAACACCTGACTGCGGCGGTGAACGGCTACCCCTACCGGCTCAAGGCCTGGATCAATCACATGGGCAACCCCCTCTACGGCCAGGCCGGGCTCGCCAAGGCCATAGGCGAGCAGCTCAAGGACCCTGCCGTGCTGCCACTTGTGGTCAGCATCGACAGCTTCATCAACGAGTCGTCGGCGCTGTCTGACTACCTGGTGCCGGACACCTTGACCTACGAATCCTGGGGGTGGGCCACCGCCTGGCACGGGGTGCTGACCAAGGTCTCCACCGGCCGCTGGCCCATCGTGGAGCCCCGTGTCGCCAAGACCGCCGAGGGTGATCCGGTCTGCATGGAGTCCTTCTTTATCGCGGTGGCCAAACGGCTGGGGCTGCCGGGCTTTGGCGAGGGGGCGCTCAAAGGGGCGGACGGCAAGCTGCACGGCTTGAACCGGGCGGCGGACTTCTCCCTCTACGGGGCGGCCAACGTCGCCTATCTCGGCGAGCCGGTGCCTCCTATCGGGCTTGAGGATCTCGCCTGGTCCGGGGTGGAACGGATCCTGCCGGTGCTGAATGCCACCCTGAGTGCGGAGGAGGCGGGCCGCGCCGCCTATCTCTTTGCCCGCGGCGGGCGCTTCGAGCCGGCGGCCAAGGGGCGCGACGCAGCAGGTCAACCGAGCAAGCGCTGGCCCAAGCCGCTGATGGTGTGGAACCCCGAGGTGGGCAGCTGCCGTCACAGCCAGAGCGGCCAGTTCTTGAGCGGCACCCCGCGCTTCTTCCGCCCCCAGCTGGCGGACGGCACGCCGCTCAATGAGGCGTTCAAGCCGGCCCAGTGGCCGCTGCTGCTTACCAGTTACAAATCTCACACCATGAGCTCCATGAGCATCGGCTCGGATCGTCTGCGCCAGGTGAACCCCAGCAACCGGGTGCGGCTCAATGCGCAGACGGCGGCGCAGCTGGGAATAGAGAGTGGGGACAGGGTGCGGGTCAGCACCCCGGATGGCAGCGTGATCGGGGTGGCCGAGTGCGTGGCCGGGGTGCAGGCCGATGCCATCGCCATCGAGCACGGTTTCGGCCACAAGGAGCTGGGGGCGCGGGAACACTGGATAGACGGCCAGAAAGTGCTCGCCAATCCGCTGCGCGGGGCCGGAGTCAATCTCAACGATCTGGCGGTATTGGATCCCAGCCGCCATGGCCGCTACCCCCTGGTGGACTGGGCCATCGGCTCGTCGGCCCGTCAGGGGCTGCCGGCCCGGGTGGAGAAGCTGGTATGACGACCCAATGAAAACGGGGCCTGCGGGCCCCGTTGCTTGTCTGCTCTGCGTCACTGTCACAGTTTGAAGTCGACCCACACCAGGCGGTGATCCGAGCTGACGCCTTTGGCGATGCCCAGCTTGGCGTCATACACCAGGTGGTAGCCCGGCTCGAAGCTGGCCGGCCAGAACACGCCGGAGGCGACCGCGTTCAGGTTGGCGGAGGGCAGCACGTGGTCGAGCTGCAGGCCGCTGCTGCTGGTGATGCGCTCCGGGGTGGGACGGTTGTTGTTGCGCTTGCACTGATCCGGCTGGCTGGCGAGGCACTCGGGGCCGCCCTGGCTGACCGGGATCAGGGCGCCGTTGGTGACGGACTGATTGACCAGCGCATGGTTGTGCAGATCCTGAATGGCGGTGAGATCCCCATCGCCAATCTGGGGATCGGCGTTGAGATCGCCAGCGATGACGAACTTGGCACCCGCGGGCAGGCCACCGGCCTTGCCGGCGTCATCCACCATGTAGCTGGCGGTCTCCACATAGTCCTGCCAGAAGGCGACTTCGGCCCGGTTGTGCTTGACGTTGTGGCGCGCCGCGTTGCCGAAGATGGGCGGAGTCGGGTGGGAGATGAGGAAGTGGATCACCTCCTCCTTGTTGCCGCGCTTGATGCGCACCGGCACGTCGGCGTGGTTCTTGGACGAGAGCGGGAAGGCTTGCCAGGCTGCGTCGTCATACCAGGCATCGCCGCACTGGCGGCCGGCCGGGATCGGCGCCTTGGCATTGTTGCAGTCGTCGATGACCGGGTTCACTTCGCCCGGCATGTCCTTCCACTTGAATTTCTGGAAGGTGCGGATCTGCTTGGTATCGATGGGGTACTGGGACATCACGGCGAAGGCGTACTGGCCGTGGTAGTTGCCAAAACCCCAGGCGTCGTCCGGCCCGTTGTTGACCTTGCCGTCCAGGTTGAGGTCATGGCCGCTCATCAGACCGGTGTTGGTGGCGAAGTTCTGCAGCACCGGGTAGCTGATGGCCTTCACCTCGTCGTGCTGGGCGTGGGCCAGGTAGTTGTCGTTGAAGGCTTTGAGGTCCGTGGTGTCGCTGCCCTTGCCGTCATTGTCGAATTCGTTGAGCAGGAACACATCCGGCCGGGTGCGCTGGATGATTTCGGCGATGTTGCGGATCTGCTGCACGTCGAGGGCCTTGGTCTTCTCGGCGCCGCTCAAGGTGCCGTCGGCGAGGCGCGCCAGCAGGGCATCCTGCTCGGTGCGACTGAGGGCCAGTTCACCGGCCAGCATGCCGGCGGCGGTGCGATCGAAGGAGAGGTTGAAGGTAGCGAAGCGAACCATGGGAGTCGGGGTCTCGGAGTCATTTTGGCTGTTACAGCCTGCCATCAATCCGAGGGAAATGGCAGCGGCCAGTAGGGATTTGCTGATATTTTTCATTGTAATATTCCGTAGCATCAATAAGTTATACCTTGCTCATGGGGAGCGAAGGCGTGCCCATTATAGGGATCCCGGCCGACAGTCGGGCTCTGAATGGGCCAAAGTGTGAGACCATTCACAGAGCAAAACGGGGAGGCGAGATGAGTCGGCGACAGACGGCCCTGGTGGTCGAGGGGGGCGCCATGCGCGGCATTTTCGCCGCCGGGGTGCTGGATGCGTTTCTGGCCAAGGGCCGCACGGCGTTTGATCACTGCATCGGGGTATCGGCCGGGGCGGTCAATCTGGCGGCCTTTCTGGCCGGTCAGCAGGGGCGCAACCACAACGTCATCACCGACTACTCCTGCCGTCCCGAGTTCATCAACCTGGCCAAGTTCTTGCGCGGCGGACACTGGCTTGATCTCGACTGGCTGTGGGCCATTACCATCCGCGAATGCCGGCTCGATCTGGCACGCTTTGCCGCCAACCCGGTGCCGCTGACCGTGGTGGCCACCCGGGTAGCGGACGGCCAGGCCGCCTACCTCAAGGCCAACGCCGCCGAGCTGGAGCAGCAGATCAAGGCTTCCTGCTCGGTGCCGCTGGTCTACCGGGACTTCGTGCGCATCGACGGGGAGGCCATGACGGACGGCGGGGTGGCCGACTCCATTCCGGTGCGCCACGCCTATGAGCAGGGGGCGCGCGACATCACTGTGGTGCTCTCCCGCCCGTTGGGTTATCGCAAGCGGGCGCCGCGCCTGCCCGCCCTGCATCGCTACCTGCTGCGCGAGACGCCGGCCCTGGCTCGCGCCAGCCTGTCGCGCCATCAAAGCTACAACGATGCCATCGACTTCATCCGCCAGCCGCCGGCCGATTGCCGCATCCGGGTCATAGTGCCGCCAGCGGGTTTTCGGGTCGGCCGCATGACCACCGACCGGGGGCGGCTGGAGCAGGGTTACCAGATGGGCTGGCAGGCGGCCCTCGACTATCTAGGGAGCGTTTAGGCTCGGCTCGGAGCTCTCTGTGAGCCATTGCGGCCCCGGTCGGGGTCGCCACCATGAAAGCGCATGGCGATGGCGCAGCAGATCTGCGACGCGTCATTTCGCCCGGTCATTCCCCCTCTTGCGCGGCGGTGGCTGCACTCTGTTTGTCTGCTTAATATGTAGCTGGATAATTATTTGCGATATTTACAGCGAAATGGTCAGGATTGCCGCCATGAAAAAATATCACTATTAAGTTGTGCTAAATAATTCACGAGTCAATTTGTGACTGAATAATAAAGCGGTTGGGGAACTTTTCTGACTGGTGATATTTGATACGCATCAATTTAAATAAAATCTGTTTTTATTCATATGCATAGTTCAGCTTAACTTATGCGAAATAGATTATTCGCTGCGGGTTGAATCTGTTTACATCAATGGCGAATTGATAGCCTGACTTCATCTCGGCTACTGTCCCCTCTCGATTCGTTTGGGTAGCAAACGGATACAAAAATAATAACGACAGAGACTGGACGCATTGATAAAGAGTCATCTTTATTGATTTTAATCCTGCCAAAGGAGCCGGAATAATGAGTGGTTTATCTTCCCATCATATTGCCCAAAATATATTTGCCGAGCTGTTGCCTTATCGCCGCCGCTTCCCCGATCCCATTCTGGATCGGCAGCAGGAGGAAGCCGAGGTGGCCGCCATCCAGATCCCCCGTCTGCAGGCCTTCATCGAGCGGGGCGAGGCCATCACCTGCGTGCTGCCCGCCTTCCCCACCAAGTCACCCAATCCGAACAAGGTGCTGGGCACCCTGCCGGACATGGCGGAGCGGCTCTCCCTCAGCTTTCTCAACCACCTCTGCCAGCGCATCCAGCTGCACTACGCGCCCGGCATGCGGATCCTCATCTGCTCGGATGGCCACGTGTTCGGTGACCTCATCCGGGTGGCGGACCCGGCCATCGACGCCTATCAGGCTCACATCGAGCAGCTGATCCTGGAGCTGGGGGCGACCCACCTCGGGGTCTTCCACTTAGGGATGGTGGCGGGCATGGCCGAGTTTTGCGCCAGCCGCGACTTCGACACCCTGCGCGAGCAACTGGTCGAGCGCTATGCCGAGCCGCTGGCACAGATCACGGAAGAGGTGAGAAGCACCGAGGAGGGCATTCGCCTCTATCGCGCCATGACCCGCTTCCTCTATGAAGACAGTCAACTGCCGGACACCCCGCTCTCCAACACGGCGCTGCAGCGGGATGCCAAGGCGCGCACCCATGCGGTGATCCAGCGCAGCCGTGCCTGGGGCAACCTGCTGGCGGAGCGCTTCCCCGAGGCGATCCGTCTCTCCATCCACCCCCAGGCGAGCCACAGCCTGAAGATGGGCATCCACATGCTGCCGACCCGGGATGACTGGCTCACCCCCTGGCACGGGGTGGCGGCCAACCTGGATGGCCAGTTCGTGCTGATGAAGCGGCGCGACGTGCTGGCGATGGAGCATGAGCTGGTCCATATCCACGGCCGTCCGAGCCACTACCTGATCAACGGCAAGCAGGCCGCCGCCTGAGGAGTTTCCCATGACTGCATCCATCGTTACCCTCGGCGGCGAGCGCTGCCGCATCCTGCCACAGGCCCCGTTCGGCCTGTTGATTGAACCGGCCCGCAGCGCCCAGCCGGTGCAGAGCCTGGCTATCGAGGCGCTGCGCGAACTGGCCCGCCGCCACGGCGTGCTGATCCTGCGCGGGTTCGAGTCCGGCTTCACCGATCCCGAGCGGCTGACCCGCTACGGCGAGGAGTGGGGCGAGATCATGATGTGGCCGTTCGGCGCCGTGCTGGACGTGAAGGAGCACGAGAACGCCACCGACCACATCTTCGACTCCAGCTATGTGCCGCTGCACTGGGACGGCATGTACAAGCCGACCCTGCCCGAGTTCCAGCTGTTTCACTGCGTGCACGCCCCGGCGGCGGACGAAGGGGGGCGCACCACCTTCATCAATACCCGCCAGCTGCTCACCGAGCTCGACGGCGAGCGGCTGGCCCGCTGGGAGCGGGTGCACATCACCTATCGCATCAAGCAGGTGGTGCACTACGGCGGCCAGGTGAGCTCGCCGCTGCTGGTGCCCCACCCGGTGAGCGGCGAGACGGTACTGCGCTACAACGAGCCGCCGCGCGAGGGGGTACGTTTTCTCAATCAGCATGCCCTCGAGATTGAAGGGGTGGCACCCGGCGAACAGGCCGCCTTCCTGCAGGATCTGCACCAGCGGCTCTACGATCCGCGCTACTTCTATGCCCACCAGTGGCAAGGGGGAGACGTGGTGATCGCCGACAACCTCGGCCTGCTGCACGGCCGCGAGGGGTTCACCGCCCGCTCGGCCCGCCACATCCAGCGGGTCCACATCCAGGCCAGCCCGGTCTGTCTCAACCCGGCGCTGGCGCCGCAAGGGGCGGCGTGATGGCGACCATTTTGCTGGCGGCCACCGCCACCCCGGGCCACGTCAATCCCATGCTGGCGGCGGCCCGTCTGCTGGTGGAGGAGGGGCATCGAGTGCTGATGCTGTGCGGCGCCCTGTTCGAGCAGCGCATCCGCGCAGCCGGCGCCGAATTCGTGCCCTTCGCCCCCGAGGTGGACTTTGACTACCGGGCGCTGGAGCGGCATTTTCCCGAGCGGGCCAGCCTGAGCGGTACCGCCCAGATGGCGCTGGCGCTCAAGCGCTTCTTCGCCGCCCCCATGGCGCAGCACGATAGCCATCTGCGGGCGCTGATCGCGGCAGAGGGGGTGGATCTGCTGCTGGTGGAAAACGGCTTCTACGGGGTGCTGCCGCTGTTGCAGCAGGGGGACGGGCGGCGCCTTCCCATCCTGATGCTGGGGGTGAACCCGGTCTCCTTCTCGAGTCCGGACGCCATCTTCTACGGCCCGCGCATTCCTCCCGAGCTGCGCCGCTCCCTTGGTGAGCTGCCCTGGCTCGATGAGCCGACCCGGCAACTGCAAAGGGAGGTTCAGCAGAGCTTCGATGCCGCGCTGGCCGAGGCGGGGGCGCCGCCGCTGACGGCTCCCTTCACCGACGTGATGGTGACGGCCCCCGATGCCTTTTTGCAGCTCTCCTGCGCCGGCTTTGAATACGAGCGGCCGGAGCTGGAGGGGCTGATCCGCTATGTCGGCCCGCTGCTGCCACCCCGGATTGAGCTGACGCCGCCGCCCTGGTGGGAGCGGCTCGATGAGCGGCCGCTGGTCATCGTCAGCCAGGGCACCCTGGCCAACGTGGATCTGGGGCAGTTGCTGCTGCCGGCCATGCAGGGGCTGGCCGGCGACGAGCTGCAACTGCTGCTGACCACCGGCGGGCGGGATCCGGCGCGGCTGGGCGCCGCCGTCCCGGCCAATGCCATCGTCACCGAACACGTTCCATTCGAGCTGGCGCTGCCCCGCGCCGCCGTGCTGGTGACCAACGGCGGTTATGGCTCGGTGCAGGCCGCGCTGGCCCACGGGGTGCCGCTGGTGGTGGCGGGCACCGGGGAGGACAAGGCGGAGGTGGCCACCCGGGTGGCGTGGAGCGGCGCCGGCATCAATCTGCACAGCAACGAGCCGACGGCGGACGCGGTGGCAGCGGTGGTGCGCAAGCTGGTGCACGAGCCGCGCTATCGGGCCAGGGCCCGGCTGCTGGCCGACGAGATGGCTGCGCTCGATGCCCGCGCCGCCATCGCCGGGGCGGTGAAGGAGCTGCTCGGCGGGCAAGGGTGATCCCGTGATGAAACAGGGGGGCTCGATGGCCTCCCTGTTGTTCAGCTTGCGCTCAGTTTGTGGCTGCTAGGGTGGCCAGGGTGACAAGAGGCGGCGTCAGCGGCGCCGGATGCGCTTTTTCATGCAAAAAGAGCGATCCCGACGTTGAATTTTTGGCCGACTCAGGAAAGAATGCGCGCTCGGTAATCGACCTCGGACGCAAGGTGACTCGTCACGGGCCAGACCGAGGATGAAATGGCCGTCGGCCAACTTGGTACAGGAAACCACACAGGAATTTTATGAATCCCCTTCGCACTGCCGCTTCGGCTCTTTTATGTACTCTGGCGCTGGTCAGCCAGCAGGCCGCCGCCGTTGAATACCAGCTGCCTGCAGCCAACAGCCGTCTGATCGGTGAGAACCAGGAGTACGTGGTACCCGCGGACAACCGTCCGCTGGAGCAGATCGCCTCCGACTTCCAGTTGGGTCTGACCAACATCATGGAAGCCAACCCGGGTGTCGACCCCTACCTGCCCAAGGCGGGCAGCAAACTGGTCATCCCCCATCAGCTGATCCTGCCGAACGCTCCTCGCGAAGGGATCGTCATCAACGTGGCGGAGATGCGTCTCTACTACTACCCGAAAGGCAAGAACGTGGTGCAGGTGCTGCCCATCGGTATCGGCCAGCTGGGGGTAAACACCCCGGAGAACTGGATCACCAAGGTGGAGCGCAAGCGCGCCAACCCGACCTGGACCCCGACTGAAAACATCCGTCGCCGCTACGCCGCCCAGGGCAAGACCCTGCCGGCAGTCTGGCCGGCCGGTCCGGACAACCCCATGGGCCTGCACGCGCTCTACATCGGCAACCTGTACGCCATTCACGGCACCAACGCCACCTTCGGCATCGGTCTGCGGGTGAGCAGCGGTTGCGTGCGTCTGCGCGCCGACGACATCAAGTATCTGTTCGACAACGTGCCGGTCGGTACTCGCGTCCAGTTCGTCAACCAGCCGGTCAAGACCACGGTCGAGCCGGATGGTGGTCGCTACATGGAAGTGCACGAGCCGCTGTCACGCAACGAGGAGGAGTTCAACTCCACCGCCTCCGTGCCGCTGCCCATGACCCAGGCCACCACCCGCTTCATCGCCCACATGGACAGCGATTCCAATGTGGTCAAGCAGGTGCTGGAACAGCGTACCGGCATGCCGACCCGTCTCAACCCGCAGGTCTGATGACCGGGAAGACTGGCTAATGCACAACGGCGACCATGAGGTCGCCGTTGTTGTTTCTGGCTCTGCCACCGGTCATCAGCTGGCGGGAGGCGCGTAGAGGGCCAGCCAGTTGCCCTCGGTATCTTCGATGATGACCCGGGAGCCATGGCCGCTGCCGATGCTGTGCAGGGGCTCGAGCACCCGTCCGCCGATGCTGGGCACCAGCTGTTCGGCCTCCTGCAGGCGCTTGCCAAGGGCGAGGTAGATGAGGGGGCCCGTGTGCCCCGGCTGGTGGTACTTGTCCATGGGGCCGAGACAGGCCGCCGCGTTGTTGCCATCGTGGCGCAGCATGGCGAAGCGGATCTCTTCCTGTATCGGCGTGACCGGCACGTCGAGCAGGGCCGAGTAGAAGGCCATGGCGCGATCCAGATCCCGTGTCGGAATGTCGGCCCAGACCAGGGTATTGTCCATCTTGGTGATCTCCAGCATGTTCCGGCCGATGCGACCGGCGGCTCTGTTCCTTGCTGACGGCCTCTCGCGGCAGCTCGCAGGCAGCTTCCTAGAGGTTAGGAGCGGCCCATGAGGGGCGCCAGAGCTAAAAAAGCGGCGCCTGATGGCGCCGCTTTCGGGTGGGGAGCTGGAGGTTTTTTCCCTCGATATACAGTTACTTGCCTGCAATGCTCAGTCCGCCGAAGCGAATGAGAGGCGCATAGAAGCTCTTGCCATCGTCGTGGTGCAGCACGTTGGCGACCGCTTCCAGCTCACCTAGCAGGCGATAGAAGTTGCCCGCCACCGTGATGCCGCGCACCGGCGCCACCCGCACGCCGTCCCGGCACAGGAAGCCGGAGGCGCCGAACGAGAAGTCGCCGCTCACCGCATCGGCGCCGGAGTGCAGGCCGTCCAGCTTGACCAGCTCCAGGTACTCGCCGCCTTGCGCCTCGGCCTCGCTGTGGGGGCCGAGCCCGAACACCAGGTGGCGCGGGCTGACGTCCAGCGCACTGCGGGCGCTGCGTGCCGCCGAGCCGTTGCTGGCCAGGCCGAAGTGGTGGGCGGTGGCGCTGTTGTGCAGCAGGGTTTTGAGCTCCCCTTCGCCGATCAGCAGCAGATCCCGGGTGGGGGCACCTTCGCCATCGAAGGCCTTGATGTGCATGCCGCCCGGCATATAGGCCCGGCTTTCCAGGGTGAGCCAGCGGGAGGCCACCGACTGGCCCAGCTTGTCGCGCCAAGGGTTGATCCCCTGCTGGGCCCACTTGCCCGACAGCGCTGCCTGGAAGCAGCCGAACAGGCTGGCCAGGGCATTGGTGTCGAAGATGGCGCTGTAGTGGCCGCTCGGCACCGCTTCTCCCGCCAGCAGGCCGTCGGCCACGGCGTGGATCTGGCGGATGAGGGTCTGGCTGTCCAGTGCATCGAAGCGGCGCTCATATTGCCCCTGGGAGAACATGGACTGACGGCCGTCGCGCTCGATGAGGGCAGAGCTGTAGCAGCCGACGCTGAATGCCTGATGCTGGCAGAGGCTGCCCTGGCTGTTGGCGAGCCACAGCCGACCCTCTCCCTCGAAGAAGCTGTTGTAGGGGGCGCCGGTCACGTCCGGCAGCGCCAGCATGTCCGACTCGAGGCGCAGGGCCAGGGCAATCTTCTCCTCTACGGGGGTGGTGTCGGGCTGATTGATCTCGGCGCAGTCGGTGGTGAGCCGGCTCTGCTGCACGGCGATGGTCTGATCCGGGTCCACCTTGGCGAAGCGGCTGGCATCCAGCGCATCCTGCAGCATGGTGGCCAGTGCAGACTCGTCGAGGGATTCCGAATAGGCGATGCCGACCCGGCCCTCTTTTATCAGCCGAATGCCGATCTGCTGGCTGCTGGTGACCTTGTATTCGCTGAGCTCGCCCTTGTCGGCCTTGAGGGAGAAGGCCTTGTCCTGGTTGGCGATGATGTCGGCCTCGGCACCGAGATCGGCGACCTGGTCCAGCAGGCGGGCAAGCAGTTGGTTCATGTCGAGTTGGCTCATCAGGCGTTCCCTCCGACCAGGATATTGTCGACCTTGAGCGGCGGCTGGCCGACCGAGGCGGGAATGGAGCCGGAGACCGAGCCGCACATGCCAGCGGAGAGGGCCAGATCGTGCCCCACCATGGAGATCTCCTTCAATACCTGCGGGCCGGTGCCGATCAGGGTGGCCGACTTGAGCGGCCGGGTGATCTTGCCCCCCTCGATGAGGTAGGCCTCCTGCACGTTGAAGTTGAACTCGCCGGTGCCGGGCTGCACCGAGCCACCGCCCATCCGTTTGGCATAGATGCCGTGCTCCACGGTCGCCAGCATCTCGTCCAGGCTGTGATGGCCCGGCTCTATGTAGGTGTTGCGCATGCGCGAGGCCGGCGCGAACTTGTAGGATTCGCGCCGCCCGGAACCGGTACGGGCGTAGCCGGTGCGCAGGGCCCCCATCCGGTCCACCAGGAAGCCGGTGAGCACGCCATCCTTGATGAGCTGGGTGTGCTGGGTCGCCATTCCCTCGTCATCGACGTTGATGGAACCCCAGGCGTTGCCCTGCAGCCCCTCGTCCACCGCGCTGACCGCCGGATTGGCGATGAGCTGGCCCATCTTGTCGTGGAACACCGAGGCCTTCTTGGCCACCGAGGTGGTCTCCAGCAGGTGGCCGCATGCCTCGTGGAAGATGACGCCGCCAAAGCCGCTCTCCATGATGACCGGCAGCTTGCCGCTCGGGCAGGGGGCGGCGCCCAGCTTCACCAGCGCCTGACGGGTGGCGGTGAGGGCCAGCTCGCGGGGATCCACGCCGGCGGCGTGTTCCCAGCCCATCATGGCGCCGGGGGCTTCGTAACCTACGCTCTGTTCGCTGCCCAGGGCGGCGATGGTCTGGGCCATGATGCGGTTGTAGTGGCGGCGATCGCTCACCTGCACCCCTTCGCTGTTGAAGATCTCCACCTCCTGCTCCCAGCCCAGCACGTTGCCGGCAAACTGGCTCACCTTGGTGCTCTCGGCGCGGGCCGCGGCATCCATGGCGTGCAGGTAGGCGATCTTCTGTTCCAGCAGCTTGTCGGCCGACAGCGGCAAGGCCACCGGGTTGCGATCGCTCAGGCGACTGAAGTCGAAGGCGGTGGCGGTCACCACGGGGTCACGCCGGTCCTTGGCCGCCAGCAGGCTGACGATGCGCAAGAGCTCATCGCGGCTGGCCAGGTTGGTGTAGCCGTAGAGCACCTTGTGGCCGTAGCACAGGCGCACGCCGATGCCGAAATCGAGGCCGCCGCTGATGTTTTCTATCTGGCTGGAGAGCAGGCTGAGCTGGCTGCGGCGCTTGCGCTCCACAAACAGCTCGGCGAAGTCGGCACCCAGCGCCAGCGCGTGATCGAGCACGTCGCGGGCGATGGCGGGGGCCAACAGGGAGAATGGGGTCATAGAATTTCCTTATTCTGGTCTGTCCGTTTGCTTCCGATACCCGGCTGTGATTGTTATGGGGTACCGTTTCCATTGTTGCAGACCAGCACAAAAAAGTCGCTATAGCGTCATGCGATGATACCGATTGAGAAAATCGGAGCGATTTATGCGCCCGGCAGCCCGAAACCCGGCCGCCGGTAGTCAGGGAGGCGTCGCCGTTGACGTTTGTTCAAGGGGGCCTTTCCAGGTCTTTTTCGTCATGCCATGCGGGGAGAGGGCGATGGCCGGGGGCCATCGCCACTGGTATCAGGCAACCCTGCGTGGCTGCTGGCTCACAGCAGCTCGTGGATCTCGCTCAGGATCTGGTCAACCCACTGCTCGATGCGGGGTCGGTCTGGTCCTATTGGCTGGCGTCGTCGAGAACCTAGCCGACGCAAGATGACGGCCATGGTCAAACCGGCAAGATCAGAGCAGCTCGTGAATTTCCCCCAGGATCTGGTCGACCCACTGCTCGATGCGGGATTCGGTCTGGTCGTACTGATTGGCGTCGTCGAGCGCCAGGCCGACGAAGTGACGACCATCGTCGATCAGCGCCTTGGAGGCATCGAACTCGTACCCCTCGTTGGGCCAGTAGCCCACCAGCTTGACGCCCTTGGGGACCAGCTGATCGTGCAGCAGGCCGAGGGCATCCTGATACCATTCGCCGTAACCCAGCTGATCGCCCATGCCGAACAGGGCGATGATGCGGCCTTCCAGCTCGACATCCTGAATGTCTTCCCAGCGGGATTCCCAGTCTTCCTGCAGCTCGCCGAAGTCCCAGGTGGAGATGCCCAGGATCAGGATGTCGTACTCCTGCATGAGGGTGAGGGGCACATCCTTGATGTTGTGGAGATCGACCAGCTCGGGGCCAATGAGGGCGCGGATCTTCTCGGCGGCCATCTCGGTGTAGCAGGTGGTAGAGCCGTAAAACAAACCTATCTTCATCGCTCTTCTCTTGATCGCAGTCGGCAATGGGAGCGGGCAACCGCAGGGTGGCGCCCGGGGGAGGGCGTCAGTCTAGCAGATTGCCCGGCGCGCTTCACCGCCTGGCGGGCGATGGACAACGGCAACTTGCGGCGGCGGTGGGTCGGCACGTTACAATGGGCCATGTTTCCCCTGAGCGCGGCGCACCATGAGCAAGTCTGAATCCCATCCCCTGATCGAGCCGTTTCTGGACGCCCTCTGGCTGGAGCGGGGCCTCTCCGACAACACGGTCAGCTCCTATCGCACCGATCTGGAAAAATTTGCCCTCTGGCTCGACGAGCAGGGCGGCTCCCTGCTGCTGGCGGGGCTGGATGACATCCAGCACTATCTCGCCTGGCGGGTGGACCAGCAGTTCGCGGCCAGCAGCACGGCCCGCTTCCTGTCGGCCCTGCGCCGTTTCTACCAGTACCTCAACCGGGAGAAGCTGCGCAGCGACGACCCCACCGTGCTGCTGGAGGGGCCCAAGCTGCCCAAGAAGTTGCCATCGGATCTCAGCGAAGCCGAGGTGGAGGCGCTGCTGCAAGCGCCGCTGGTGGACGAGCCGCTGGAGCTGCGGGACAAGGCGATGCTCGAGCTGCTCTACGCCACCGGGCTGCGGGTCTCCGAGCTGGTGGGGCTGACCGCCGAGCATGTCAGCCTGCGCCAGGGGCTGGTGCGGGTGGTAGGCAAGGGCAACAAGGAGCGGCTGGTGCCCATGGGGGAGGAGGCGGTGCACTGGCTGGAGCGCTACTACCGGGAGGCGCGCACCCTGCTGCTGGGCGGCACCAGCTCGGACGTGGTGTTCCCCTCCAAGCAGGCGCGCATGATGACCCGTCAGACCTTCTGGCACCGCATCAAGCTCTATGCCCAGCGCGCCGGCATCCAGGGCGAGCTATCCCCCCACACCCTGCGCCACGCCTTCGCCACCCATCTGCTCAACCATGGCGCCGATCTGCGGGTGGTGCAGATGCTGCTGGGCCACGCGGATCTCTCTACCACCCAGATCTACACCCACGTGGCCAACGAACGGCTCAAGGCGCTGCACGGCCAGCACCATCCGCGCGCCTGACCGGCAACAAAAAACCGCCAGAAGGCGGTTTTTTTCGAATACACGACAGGAGCTGGCGCTTATTTTCCCTGTTGGGATTTGAGCAGATCGCGGATCTCGGTCAGCAGCTCCTGATCCTTGGTCGGGCCGGCCGGGGCCGCTTCCTCTTCCTGCTTGCGCTTGAGGGTGTTGATGGCCTTCAGCCCCATGAAGATGGCGAAGGAGATGATCAGGAAGTCGATGATGGTCTGGATGAACTTGCCGTAGGCGATAACCACGGCCGGGGTGCTCCCCTCGGCGGCCTTCAGGGTCACGGCGAGGTCGCTGAAGTCCACGCCCCCCAGGATCAGGCCGATGGGCGGCATGATCACGTCTCCAACGAAGGAGGAGACTATCTTGCCGAAGGCGGCACCAATGATGATACCGACCGCCATGTCGATCACGTTGCCTCTGGACGCAAAGGCCTTGAACTCTTGAATCAGACTCATTTTCCCCTCCAAAAATGGGCAGGGTACGGCCAGCGCCGCACCGGTATTTGAATAATTAAAGCTTCAGGAAAACAGAGGATGACCGTCGTGTTTCCTGTCGTCCCGGTTAGCTTGCTGGGCCTTTGCCCGATTGGCAACCTGTCAGATCGGGATTTTTTTGCGGCCCTTGCTATTAATCAATCGGTAATTAAGCGGTTGAGGAGAGAATATTCACTGAGTTACCTTGTGAGTCCATTCGTTCATGCCAAGTGAGTAAAAGAGTGAAGTATTTACTGCTGGGAATGATGCTGCTGGGCTCTTTTGCCGCCAGCGCGGGGATGGATCCCCAACTGTTGAAGCAGACCATAGAGCAACGGCTCGGGGTACAGGTCTATCTGGTGGACGAGACCCCCATGCCCGGTCTCTACATGCTGGGCACCGCCCAGGGGCTGCTCTATACCGATGCCAGGGGCGACTATGTGCTGCAGGGCACCATGCTGGATCTGGCCCACGACATGAAAAACCTCACCATGCTGGGGCTGCGTCAGCAGCGGCAGCTGGCCCTGGCCCAGATTGGCGAGCGGCGGGTA
The DNA here is from genome assembly GCF_027707585.1 of Aeromonas sp. QDB39. Classification (NCBI taxonomy): domain Bacteria; kingdom Pseudomonadati; phylum Pseudomonadota; class Gammaproteobacteria; order Aeromonadales; family Aeromonadaceae; genus Aeromonas; species Aeromonas sp. QDB39. The sequence continues at coordinate 119,927 of NZ_JAPCIV010000006.1, forward strand.
CAGCTGCGGGCCGAGCAGGAGCGCCATCGCGTCACCCTGTTCACCGATCTCGCCTGCAGCAGCTGTCGTACTACCCTGGCAGAGCTGCCGGTCCTGCAGGCGAGAGGGGTCAGCGTGCAGCTGCTGCCGGTGCTCGGCACCTTTGCCGATCTGACCGAGGCGCAGGCGCGCTGGTGCGATCCCCGGCAGTTCGATGCACTGGATCTCAGTGATCGTTTGCCTGAGACCGGCTGTAATGAGATCCTTGCCCATCATATCGGCCTGAGCCAGTGGCTCGGGATCAAGGCACTGCCGAGCTGGGTCCTGCCAAATGGCGACCTGGTGCGCGGTTATCAGAGCCCTGAACAACTGCTCAAGATACTGGATCACATCAATGCCCCTGCAAATCCGTCGTCGTCCGCGAGTTAATGATTCCCATCTGCCCGCCACCCTGCACCCGCTGCTTCGTCAAATCTTCGCCAGCCGCGGGGTCGAAGATCCCGCTCTGCTCGAGCGCAGCGCCAGCCAGCTGCTGCCGCCCCAGCGTCTGTTCGGCATGGCGCAGGCGGTGCCGCTGCTGGCCGAGGCGCTGACGGCGCAAAAACGCATTCTCATCGTCGGTGATTTTGACTGCGACGGCGCCACCAGCTCGGCGCTGTGCGTGCTGGCGCTGCGCGCCATGGGCGGTCGCCACATCGATTTTCTGGTGCCCAACCGCTTCGAGTTCGGTTATGGCCTCACCCCCGAGATCGTCGAGCTGGCGGTGGCCCGCGGCGCCGAATTCCTGATCACGGTGGACAACGGCATCTCCAGCATCGCCGGGGTGGCGGCGGCCAAGGCGGCCGGCATGCAGGTACTGGTTACCGATCACCATTTGCCGGGCCAGGAGCTGCCTGACGCCGACGCGATAGTGAACCCCAACCAGCATGGCTGCGACTTCCCCTCCAAGTCGCTGGCCGGGGTCGGGGTTGCCTTCTATCTGATGGCGGCCCTCAACACCCATCTGCGCCAGAGCGGCTGGTATGAGCGGCAGGGGCTGCGCGCGCCCAACGTGGCGGATTACCTGGATCTGGTGGCACTCGGCACCGTCGCCGACGTGGTGGCGCTCGATGGCAACAACCGCATCCTGGTCCATCAGGGCTTGCAGCGGATCCGGGCCGGCCGTTGCCGCCCCGGCATCCAGGCGCTGGTAGACGTGTCGGGTCGCGACGGTCGTCGCCTGTGCGCCGCCGATCTCGGCTTTGCGCTGGGGCCGCGCCTCAACGCAGTGGGCCGGCTCGACGACATGTCGCTCGGGGTCGCCTGCCTGCTGAGCGACGACATCAACCTGGCGCGCCAGCTCGCATCCGAGATGGACAGCCTCAACCAGGAGCGCAAGGAGATCGAGCAGGGGATGCAGCAGGAGGCGCTCGCCACTTTGGAGCAGATCCGTTTTCGCGATGGCGAGGTGCCGTCGGGCATAGTGTTGCACCGGGACGAGTGGCATCAGGGGGTGGTGGGGCTGGTGGCCTCCAAGGTGAAGGAGAAGTACTACCGCCCGGTCATCGCCTTTGCCGAGAGCAGCGAGACCGAGCTCAAGGGCTCCGGGCGCTCCATCCCCGGGGTGCACCTGCGCGATGCGCTGGAACTGCTCGACACCCGCCACCCCGGTCTGATGGGCAAGTTTGGCGGCCACGCCATGGCGGCCGGGCTGACCCTGCCCAAGGCCAACATCGAAGCCTTCAGTCGGGCCTTCGAGGCGGTGATCAGTGAGCTGGTGACGCCTGAGCTGTTGACCGGGGTGCTGCTCACCGATGGCGAGCTGCTGCCCGATGAACTGAGTCTGGAGCTGGCGGAGCTGATCCGCGCCTCCGGCCCCTGGGGGCAGGCCTTCCCCGAGCCGCTGTTTGACGGCGAATTCGTGCTGGTGCAGCAGCGGCTGGTGGGGGAGAAGCACCTCAAGATGATGCTGACTACGGATTCCGGCCACGCGGTGGATGCCATCGCCTTTGGCGTCGACTTGCAGCGCTGGCCCGATGCCTCGGTGAAGCGGGTGCGGCTGGTCTATCGGCTCGACGTCAACGAGTGGCGCGGCAACCGCAGCGTGCAACTGCTGGTGGAGCATCTGGAAGCCGCTGGCCTCTGATCCCGCGAGTTTGTCTTGCTGCCGATGACGGCCACCTCAGGGTGGCCGTTTTTTATTGTGTGAACCCGGATTTTGCCGTTGACCCGTCTATTGCTTCACAGTTTAAGCTTTCCTGCATCGGGTCACAGACCCCTCCGCGAGTGGTTGTCATGAAAATATCCGAACTGGCCCGGCGCTGCGGCCTGGCCCGCTCCACCCTGCTCTATTACGAGAAGCTGGGGGTGATTGCGGGCACGAGAGCCGCCAATGGCTATCGCCACTACGACGATGAAGATCTGCAGCGGTTGCTGATGGTGCAGGCCCTGCAGGCCGGCGGGCTCAGCCTCAAGCAGTGCCTCGCCTGTCTGGCGGGCGAACTGGAACAGGCAACGCTGCAGGCCCGGGTCAGGGAGCTGGATGAAGAGCTGGCGCAGATGCAGCGCGCCCGGGATCTGCTGGCGGATCTCGCCGGTTTGCGTGCGCACTCCGGCGACGAGTTCAAGGCCTGGCAGCGGCAACTGCAGCATCAAGCCCCGCAGGCCTACTTTGCCTGGGTGATGAAGCAGGGATTCAGTGAAAAAGAGCGTTACCACCTGCAGTGGCTGAGCAAAGACATGAACGAACATGAGCGCTACATCCGGGATTTCAAGCTGCTGCTGGATGGCATGAGCTATTGGGGGCCGGGCGATAGCCTCTTCACCCAGCAGCAGTTTGCCGCGCTACCCAGCCAGCCTCGCCGGATCTTCGACATGGGCTGCGGGCGCGGCGCCGCCACCCTGGCGCTGGCACAGGTGACGGACGCCACCATAGTAGCCATCGATCTGGACGAGGAGGCGCTGGCCGCCGTGGCCCGCAGCGCCAGTGCGGCGGGGCTGAATCAGGTCACCACCCTGTGTGCCAATATGGCGGACTTGCCCATGGAACTTGCCCCCGCCGATCTCATCTGGGCCGAGGGGAGCGCCTACACCATAGGGGTGGCCAACGCCTTGCAAGCATGGCGGCCGTACTTTGCCGGTCCTGCTGCCTGCCTGGTGCTGAGCGACCTGGTGTGGCTGACGGACACGCCGCCAGAGGAGGCACTGGCGTTCTGGCAACGGGATTATCCCGCCATGCAGACGCTGGCGGGTTTGCTGAAGACGGTGCAAGAGGCGGGTTATCGCTGTCTGTGGCACACCCCGTTGCCGCAAAGGGCCTGGCACAACTATCTGGACCCCATCGAGCGCAATCTGGCACGCCACAGTGCCACGCTGGGGGATAGCCCCGCCTGGCAGGATTTGAGCCGGGAAGTGGCCATCCACCGCCAATACCTGGGCAGCTACGGCTATGTGATCTGCTGCCTGCAGGCAGTCTGATCAGCCCATCCATTGCAAGAGAGCAAACGGAGAAAACCTATGAACATCATCATTCGGCCCGAAACGGGCGCCGATCACGACGCCATTGAAGCGGTGACCGTGGCCGCGTTCCTCAAGGCCCCCCATACCGATCACAACGAACAGCGGATCGTGCGGGCCTTGCGCCAGGCCGGGGCACTCAGCCTGTCGCTGGTGGCGGAGCTGGAGGGGCAGGTGGTCGGCCACCTCTGCTTCTCGCCGGTGACCATCAGTGATGGCAGCCCGCACTGGTATGGTCTTGGCCCTATTTCGGTCTCTCCTGCGCTGCAAGGCAAGGGGCTGGGGTCACGGCTGATGGAGGTGGGTCTGGCCGAGCTCAAGGGGATGGGGGCGGCCGGCTGCGTGGTGCTGGGGGATCCCGGTTTCTACGGCCGTTTCGGCTTCGTGTCCGAGCCGGGGCTGACACTGTCCGGCGTGCCGGTGGAGTACTTCATGGCCCGCTCGTTCGGCGCCGCCATGCCCCGTGGCGAAGTGTGCTACCACCCGGCCTTTGTGCAGGAGTGAGGGGCACCGTGAGGGCAAAGAGGGTGCTCCTTGCGCTCATTGTGGTTTTTAATTGCCGGCTTTATTGATAACGAGGGTTTTTAGTATCGATTCGTGAGTGTTTGCAGGGTTTCAAATTCAATAAAAAGATGAATTGTGATATATTCGGCCTCGCTGAATCCTCTTTTAAAGAAGGGACTCCCCGCTTGTCACCCGCTGGCCGACGCTCGACCTGGCCGATGGCGCTCGCCATCGCCTGCCTTCTGTGGCTTGCCGCCTTCGCCGCGGCAGAGGTCGGTGCCGCCGTACGTCAGGCTGCGGTCGGCCAGGGAGCCTCGATGCAGTTGCATGAGCCAGCCGATCCCGGGCTGGTCAACAGCGTCAGCCTGCCTCCGGGCGGCCAGTGGCGGCTCAGCTTCGAGCAGGGTCGACGGCTGGAAGGGGCCGCTCAAGCCGAGCTCTATCAGGTGCTGCTGGCCTGGTTCCAGCACGATATCCTCGGCCTGCTCTGCGGCCTGCTGTTCTTCCTGCCCCTCATCTACCTCAGGCAACTGAGCGACTACTTCGGTTATCTGCACCGGTGGCGCTTGAGCTGCCATCACCTGCAATTTCGTTTCTGCCACAGCGACTCGTACCTGGCTGCTTGCTGAGCGCCAGTCCGCCCAAGGCTTGCTCCCTCGCTGATTGATGTCAGCCGCGAAGGCATGCCCGTGCGGTCCGGTGCCCTCCTTGCACCGTCTTCCTGCCTGCCCGCCGGCGAGCACGAAGGCGGCTCCCACCCCGTACACGTTGTGAGCCGACCCGATGGATTATTATGTAAACCTGTTTATTCACTCGATTTTTGTCGAAAACCTGGCGCTGGCCTTCTTCCTTGGCATGTGCACCTTCCTGGCCGTTTCCAAGAACATCAACACCGCCTTCGGCCTTGGCATGACGGTGCTGGTGGTCATGGTGATCGCCATTCCCCTCAACAACCTGATCTACCGTCATATCCTGCGTCCCGAGAGTACCTTCCTCGGCGAGTTTGATCTGAGCTTTCTCGATTTCATCGTCTATATCGGGGTGCTGGCGGCGCTGGTACAGGTGATGGAGATGGTGCTCGACAAACATTTCCCGGCGCTCTATCACGCGCTCGGCATCTATCTGCCGCTGCTGACGGTGCATTGCGCCATCTTCGGCGGGGTGATGTTCATGGCCCAGCGGGATTACGACTTCATCGAATCCGTGGTGTACGGGGCGGGCTCAGGGCTGGGCTGGCTGCTGGCCATCGTCGCCATCGCCGGTCTGCGCCAGAAGATGAAGTATTCGGATGTGCCAGAGGGACTGCGGGGTATCGGCATCACCTTCATCGTGGCCGGGCTGATGTCGCTGGGCTTCATGTCTTTTTCCGGCATCTCGCTCTAGCCAGCTGAGTGTTGCAACGGCCACGCAAGTGGCCGTTTTGCCATCTATTGGTCCTCGATCATCCCCAGCAGCCGGTCGTGTACCAGCGGCAGCTCCAGAAAACCGTCCCGATCGAGGAAGTGGCCGCCATGCTCCAGGCTGTAGAGCGGCGCGGCCAGCTGTTCGCTCAGGTGCTGGCAGTAGCGATAGGGCACGATGGCATCGTCGCGGGAGGCGACCACGACCCGCCGGGGCGCCAGCGCCATGATGTGGGCCGGCTCGTAACCCTGGACCATGAAGGGATCCAGCTCAGGCAGGGTGTGCAGCGGCTGATCGAAGCCGGATACCAGCAGGATCCCGCCCACCCGGCGGGAGGCAGGCAGGCGGCTCAGCTGGCGCAAGATGGTGATGCAGCCGAGGCTGTGGCCCAGCAAAAAGGTCCGTTCATCGTGATCCCGCACCAGGCTGTCCATGGCGGCGTCCCAGGCGGCGGGTTGCGGATGGTGGGGATCAGGCATGGCCAGCACCTCGACCCGGATATCGCGGGCTTCGAGCTGCGCCTTGAGCCAGGGGAACCAATGGGAGTGGGGGGAGGCGGTATAGCCGTGCACGATGAAGACGCGGGTGTGTGACATAAGCAGGATCCTGAAACGGGGCGACAGGGAACAAACAGGGCGTGCGCAGCGACGCAGGCCGGGGCGGCCTCATCATACCAGCGCCAGCCGGATGGTGGCACGCCCCTGTCCGGGTAGTACAAGGGCGGGACAAGGCGTTCAACCCAGCCGTTTGACCATGTTGTAGCCGGTGATGGCGAAGCCCGCCTCCTGGTAGAGGGCCAGGGCGCGCGGGTTGTCGTGGGCGACCCGCAGGGTGATCTGGCGGATGCCGCTGCGCTTGAGCTCGGCTTCCAGCAGTGTCATGGCGGCCTTGCCGATCCCCCGGCTGCGGTGGGCCGGTGCGACATAGAAGTCATAGATAAAGGTGGCGGCGCCGTCGCTGTCGATGGCGTGCCAGAGATAACCCATTGGCTCCTCCTCGGCGGGGGCAACCGCTTCCTCTGCGGGCAGGATGCAGAGCAGGCGGTGGCCGGCACTGGCTACCCCTTGCGGCAGATAGCGCTGCAGGGAGGCCTCGGCCTTGTGGCGGGCGGTGGCGAGATCGTGGCCCTGGTTGCTGGCGAGATCCTGCGCGTACTCCTCGATGAAGCAGGCGCAATAGGCGGGGTAGTGCTGCTCGCTCATGGGCAGCAAGCGGATAAGCGGTGTCGGCATCCTGCAGATCACTCAAGGGGGGAAGGGAGGCTCACGTTAACCCGGCGGCGAAGTGAGTGCAAACGGCGCTGGCCGTGGTCGGCAACCGGAGCGGCGTCCGCCTGCGGCCGGCCCATAAAAAAGAGCGCCCAAGGGCGCTCTTTTTTGACCAGGGGGAGCGAGGTTATTTCACCTCTTCGCCCTTGGCTTGCAGGTCCGCATGGTAGGAGGAGCGGACGAAGGGGCCGCAGGCGGCGTGGGAGAAGCCCAGCTCCATGGCCACGTCTTTGAGCTCGTCGAACTCTGCGGGCGGCACGTAGCGCTTCACCGGCAGGTGGTGGCGGCTTGGCTGCAGATACTGGCCCAGGGTCAGCATGTTGACGCCGTGTTCGCGCAAGTCCTTGAGTACCTGCACGATCTCTTCGTTGGTTTCGCCCAGACCCATCATGACGCCGGACTTGGTCGGCACATGGGGGTGCATCTCCTTGATGCGGCGCAAGAGCTCCAGCGACCACTTGTAGTCAGCACCCGGACGGGCGACCCGGTACATGCGCGGGGCGGTTTCCAGGTTGTGGTTGAACACGTCAGGCGGGGTCTCGCGGAACACTTCCAGTGCCTGCTCCATCCGGCCGCGGAAGTCCGGGGTCAGGATCTCGATGCGGGTCTGCGGGCTGTGCTCGCGGATCTGCTTGATGCAGTCGGCGAAGTGCTGGGCACCGCCGTCGCGCAGATCGTCGCGGTCCACCGAGGTGATCACCACGTATTTCAGCCCCATCTCCTTGATGGTCAGCGCCAGCTTCTTCGGCTCGTCCGGATCGAGCGCCAGTGGGCGGCCGTGGGCCACGTCGCAGAAGGGGCAGCGACGGGTGCAGATGGCGCCCATGATCATGAAGGTGGCGGTGCCGTGGTTGAAGCACTCCGCCAGGTTGGGGCAGGAGGCTTCCTCACACACTGAGTGCAGCTTGTTCTTGCGCAGGGTGCTCTTGATGTGCTTGATCTTCTGGCTCGACGGCGGCAGCTTGATCCGCATCCAGTCCGGCTTGCGCAGCACTTCCTCGTTGGGATCCGGCATGAATTTCACCGGGATCAGGGCCATCTTGTCGCCATCGCGCAGCTTGACGCCCGGCTCCATACGAACGGGTTTGCTCATGATTCACTCTCGGTGTTTGTTATTGTCTGGTTGATAGCCACCAGGGTCATCTCGGTGCCCTCATGGCCACGCAGCATGGGCTCGCTCATGCCGCCTCTTCGGTATTCGTGATTGTCTCATAGCCGATCAGGCTGGCCAGTTCGGCCACCAGAATCGCTTGCGCCTCGGCCACGCTCTGCGGGCCGCCCAGGGCGCTGGTCTGGGTCATGGCCATGCCCGCATAGCCGCACGGATTGATGCGCAGGAAGGGGGTCATGTCCATGTTGACGTTGAGGGCCAGGCCGTGGAACGAGCAGCCCTTGCGGATGCGCAGGCCGAGCGAGGCCAGTTTGGCTTCTGTCTGCAGCGCGGCGCCGAGCTGGTTCTTCACGTAGACGCCGGGGGCATCGGGTTTGGCATAAGCCTCAATCCCGCTCTTGGCCAGGGTGTTGATGATGGCGGTCTCGAGGCAGGTCACCAGCTCGCGCACCGTCAGCTTGCTGCGGCGCACATCCACTAGCACGTAGAGCACCAGCTGGCCGGGGCCGTGATAGGTCACCTGGCCACCGCGATCGCTCTGCACCACCGGAATGTCGCCGGGGGCGAGCAGATGTTCTGCCTTGCCGGCCTGACCCTGGGTGTAGACGGGATCGTGCTCCACCACCCAGAACTCGTCCGGGGTGTCGGGGGTACGGCTGTCGGTGAAGGCCTTCATGGCATCCCATACCGGCTGGTAGGGACGGCGGCCCAGCTGTCTGACCAGCAGCCGGGGGGCTGACGATGGTGATTCGGCGGAGGTTTGGAGTGACATCTTTCCTCACTGACAGGCGCTTGGGTCGGCCAGCGCGGCCACGACAGCCGGCTGGCAAATAATCAGTCGCCCCGGTGGCGGGGCGAGAGAGGCGACTTACAGGACGTAGCGAACCAGCTCTATGTTACCGAGTGCAGTATACATGGCTTCGATATGTTCCTTGCTCTGGGCGGTCACAGTGACCCGGACCGAGTGGTAGTTGCCCTTGGAGCTGGGCTGCACGGTCGGGCTGTAGGTACCGGGGGCGTGCTGCTGCAGCACTTCCACCACCATGTCCGGCAGCGCCGGGTCGGCAACGCCGAGCACCTTGAACGGGAACTTGCAGGGGAACTCCAGCAGTTCATCAAACTTGGTATTCATTTACTCACCTTTTGGTGTCGTCACGGGACGACTTCATCGCTTGTGGCTAGTGGCCGATGGCCCATCAGGGCCGCCATCTACCCGTCTGTGGCGGGCACTGCTCAAGTGTATATGGGCATTGCCCAGGCCGGGATCAAGGTCCGGTCTGGCAGACGAGGCATGGAGGTGCTGCTTTTTACCACAAATCGTCAGTCGGCGGAACCTGCAGATTGCAGGGTTATTGACTGGCCCGACCGCAAAAGACAGCAGCGGCGCCTGTTGGCGCCGCTGTTTGGTCAGGTTTGTGCGCAGGTTACTTGAACCAGCTGGAGACCAGCATCACCAGGTAATCCCACAGACGGCTCATCAGGCCACCCTCTTGCACCTCTTCCAGGGCGACCAGCGGAACCTGCTTGATCTCCTTGTCGCCTTGCTTGAGGAACACGGTACCGACCCGTTGGCCCTTGGCCAGCGGTGCCTTCAGCTCGCTTTCAAGCTGGAAGTCGGCCTTGAGGTTGTTGCCCTGGCCACGGGTGACCAGCACGGAGACGTCCTTGTCGACGCCCAGTTTCACTTCAGACTTGTCACCCATCCAGATCTTCTGGGTCACCAGCTCGGTGCCGGCCTTGTAGGGGGTCAGGCTCTGGAAGAAACGGAAGCCGTAGGTGAGCAGCTTCTTGCTCTCGGCGGCGCGGGAAGCTTCGCTGCTGGCACCCAGCACCACGGCGATCAGGCGCATGCCTTCGTTGTTGGTGGCGGAGGAGACCAGGTTGTAGCCGACCTGGCTGACGTGGCCGGTCTTGATGCCGTCAACTTGCAGGGATTGATCCCACAGCAGACGGTTGCGGTTGTGCTGGGTGATGCCGTTGAACACGAAGGACTTCTGGGCGTAGATCTTGTACTCGTCCGGCAGGTCGCGGATCAGGGCCTGGCCCAGGCGCGCCATGTCGTGGGCGGTACTGTAGTGACCTTCCGCATCCAGTCCGTGCGGGTTCATGAAGTGGCTGTCGTTCATGCCGAGCTTGGCGGCCCAGCTGTTCATCAGGCTGGCGAAGGAGTCGGTGCTGCCGGCCAGGAATTCGGCCATGGCGACGCAGGCGTCGTTGCCGGACTGGATGATGATGCCCTTGTTGAGATCATCGACCGAGACCTGCTTGCCCACCTCGATGAACATCTTGGAGGAGTCGGAGTAGTTCTTGGACCAGGCGTTCTGGCTGATGGTCACCATGTCGGTGCGCTTGATGTTCCCCTTCAGCAGCTCCTGGCCGATGATGTAGGAGGTCATCATCTTGGTCAGACTGGCGGGCGGCAGACGCTCTTCGGCGTTCTGCTCGGCCAGCACCTGACCCGAGTAGTAGTCGATCAGAATATGGGCCTTGGCGGAGATCTCCGGCGCGGCGGGAACGACCACGGGGTTGGCGTTCGGGGTCGGTACAGGCGTGTTGGCCTGAGCGGTGGCGCTTATCAGGGAGGCCAGAATAACTGAACGGGCAAATTTGGACATCTTGAAATTCCTGGAGCCTGGTTGGGGTAACCCAAGTTAAAAATGCGGGCTTCACTATACCAGAAGCGACCGTCGGTCAAAGCCCGACGTGCCATCTGGCCTGGTTTTTTATCCATCCGTTGCCGCCATCACGCCGGGAAACGACGTGATGGCGGGCGGTTGGCGGTGGTTCATGCTGGGTGAGCCACTCCCTATCAGGGGACGATGAAGGCTTGCTCCAGCCCTCCCTGACGGATCTGTTCGAGCAGGGCGGTCTGCTGAGCGGCGGGGACCGGTCCCAGCAGGACCCGGAAGATGGCACCGTGGGCCGCCACCTGGTAGGGCACCCCATGGCGCTGGGTCATCACCTTGCCCATCGCCTCGGCCCGTGCCTGCGAGCCGCTGGCCAGCACCTGGATCATCTTGCCCTCGCCGCTGCTGGCGGGCGCTGCCGCCTTGGCCACTGCCGGTTTGGCTGGTTTGGCGACCGGAGCCTTGACGGGGGCGGGTTCGGCGGCAGCCGGTGTGGCCATGGCCAGTTCGGTGGGCTGGCCAACGAAGCCGTCCTGAGCTGCAGGGGCCGCGGCCGCCGGCGTGGTCGGCGTCATCTCGATGGGCTTCATGGGGGCCATGATCACCATCTGGTCCGGGGTGTCGTTGATGAGCTCGACCCGCACCCGTGCCTCGCCCCCTTCCACCATCTCCAGCTGCTTGGCGGCCGCATGGGAGAGATCGATCAGCCGGTCGCTGCCGAAGGGGCCGCGATCGTTGACACGTACTATGGTCTCCAGCCCGTTGTCCAGGTTGGTGACCCGCACATAGCTTGGCAGCGGCAGGTTGCGGTGGGCGGCGCTGAACAGCTTGCTGTCCTGCACGTCGCCGTTGGCGGTCTTCTGGCCGTCCAGATCCTGCGCCAGCCAGCTGGCAGTGCCCTCTTCGCTGTAGTGCTTGATGTCGCGCCACACCTCGTTCTTCTGCTTGCCTATCCAGTAATCCCGGTTGCCGCTGGCGCTCAGGGGCTCGGGGCGCGGGATGGCGCCGGTGGCCTGCGGGATCTCGATGACCTGGGGTTTTTCCGGCTGGATCGGTTCGGGAGGCGGGGGAAGCTGCTCCGGCTGGCTGCTACAGGCGGCCAGCAATAAGGTCAGGCTGAGCGGGAGAAGTTTGTGGCTGTAATGCATACGCGTCCTGGATTGCTTGACTGAGTTGATGCACCGCCATCGCATAGAGCGGGCTGCGGTTATAGCGGGTGATCACATAAAAATTGTGGCGCGCGACCCAGTATTCCGGTCCATCGGCCTGTTCCAATGCCAGCAGTTTCACCGGCGTGTCGGGTGCCAGCGGGGTGGCGAGTTCAATGCCTGCGGTGGCCAGCTCGGCCCAGGTCTGGGTCAGCTCGGGGGCAGGCCCCAGCAGGGTACCCACTGGCGCCAGCCCGATCAAGGCGGGTTCGACCGGTGACTCCCCCCAGCGCCACTGGTGCTCGGCAAAATAGTGGGCAACGCTGCCGATGGCATCCACCGGATTGGCGAACAGATCGCGCTTGCCGTCGCCGTCGAAGTCGACCGCGTAGTGGCGATAGCTGGAGGGCATGAACTGGCCCATGCCCATGGCGCCGGCATAGGAGCCCTTCAGGCGGGTGAGTGGCCACTTCTCTTCCCGGGCAAGCAGCACCAGCTGGGCAAACTCCTTGGCGAAGAAATCTGCCCGTTCGGGGTGGTGGAAGCCCAGGGTATAGAGGCTGTCGAGCACCGGATGGCGGCCCATCTGGCGGCCGTAGAAGGTCTCGATGCCGATGATGGCGACGATGAGGGAGGCCGGCACCTGGTAGGTCTGTTCGGCCCGCGCCAGGGTGGCGGCGTGGCGTTGCCAGAAGTCGACACCATCCCGGATCCGCTCAGGGGTGATGAACAGCGGTCGGTAGCGGTGCCAGGGTTTGGCCTCCCAGGGGCGGCTGATGGTGTCGAGTACCTCCTGGCGCAAGCTGGCCTGGGCCGCGGCGGCCTGCAGCTCGGCCAGCGGCACCTGTTGCTGCTCGGCGAGCCGGGCGAGCCCCGGAGGCTCGACGGCCGCCGTTGCGGTCAGGGCAACGAGAGAGAGCAGCAAACCGGCCAGTCGCATCAGGCGAGCAGCCTTCTATGGGTCTGGATGGACATCAGTATTCCGAAGCCGGCCATCAGGGTCACCATGGAGGTGCCGCCATAGCTCACCAGCGGCAGGGGGCCCCTACCACCGGCAGAATATATCCACCTCATCATGCCAGCAGCCTTCTGTGGGTCTGAATGGACATCAGGATGCCGAAGCCGGCCATCAGGGTCACCATGGAGGTGCCGCCGTAGCTCACCAGCGGCAGGGGGACCCCCACCACGGGTAGTATGCCGCTCACCATGCCCATGTTGACGAACACGTAGACGAAGAAGGTGAGGGTCAGGGCACCGCCCAGCAGGCGCTCGAAGCTGTTCTGGGCCTGCATGGAGATAAACAGGCAGCGGCTGATGATGTAGAGGTAGATCACCAGCAGGAGGGCCACGCCCACCAGGCCGAACTCCTCGCTGAACACCGCGAAGATGAAGTCGGTGTGGCGCTCGGGCAGGAACTCCAGCTGGGACTGGGTGCCCTGCAGCCAGCCCTTGCCGAACACGCCGCCGGAGCCGATGGCTATCTTGGACTGGATGATGTGATAGCCGCGACCGAGCGGGTCCTTCTCCGGGTCCAGCAGCATCAGCACCCGCTGGCGCTGGTAGTCGTGCATCAGGAAGAACCAGAGCACCGGCATGAAGGCGCAGATGAGCAGCACCGCGAGGCCGATCAGCCACCAGCTGATCCCCGCCAGGAAGATGACGAAGAAGCCGGAGGCGGCCACCAGGATGGAGGTGCCGAGATCGGGCTGGGCCGCGATCAGCAGGGTGGGCAGCAGCACCATGATGAGACTCAGCACCAGGTGGCTGAACTTGGGCGGCAGCGAGTGGCGGCTGAGCCAGGCGGCCACCATGATGGGCATGGAGAGCTTCATCACCTCGGAAGGCTGAAACTTCATGAAGCCGAGATCCAGCCAGCGCTGGGCCCCCTTGCCGATATGGCCGAACACGTCCACCGCGACCAGCAGCAGCACCACCACCACGAACAGCGGCACCGACCAGCGGGCATAGAGGGAGGGGGGCAGCTGGGCCATGCCGATCATCAGGGCGAACGCCAGCCCGCCGCGCACCAGCTGGCGCACGATGGAGTCGACGTCCTGGCCGGAGGCGGAGTAGAGCACCACCATGGAGAGGGACATCAGGGTCAGCAGGCCGAGCAGCAGCGGCAAGTCGATGTGCAGCTTGTACCAGATGCTCTGCTGGCGAGCGGAATTACTCATGAGGAGCGACCTCTTCAGATTGGGGCTTCTTGGCCGGCGCCGGCGGCAGTTGCGGCTCCGGCGGCAGCAGGTAGGCATCCAGCATCTGGCGGGCCACCGGAGCGGCCATGCTGCTGCCGCCACCGGCGTTTTCCAGTACCAGGGCGACGACCGCCTTGGGTGCTTCGAACGGGGCGAACGAGACGAACAGGGCGTTGTCGCGGTGCTCCACCTTGGTGGTGGCCGCGTTGTAGACCTGGTTCTCCTTCAGCCCCACCACCTGGGCGGTACCAGACTTGCCTGCCGCCTTGTAGGGGGTGTTGGCAAAGGCGCGCCGACCCGTCCCCTCATGACCGTTGATGACCCGCCACATGCCGTCCTTGGCCACCTGCCAGTAGCTGTCGCTCTTGGTCTGGATGGCCATGTTCGGGTTGATGGGGGCATTGACCACGCCATCGATGGAGGCGGTGCTCTTGAGCAGGTGCGGCGTCACGTCGTGGCCGTTCTGGGTCAGAATGCTGATGGCCTTGGCCAGCTGGATCGGGGTGGCGCTCCAGTAGCCCTGGCCGATGCCGATGGAGATGGTGTCACCCTGATACCAGGGCTGGCGCCAGCGGGCCATCTTCCAGTCGCGTGACGGCATCACCCCCTTGGTCTCCTCGTACAGATCGACGCCGCTGTACTGACCGAAGCCGAACTTGGTCATGTAGCTGTTGATCTTGTCGATGCCGACCCGGTAGGCGAGATCGTAGAAGTAGGTATCCGCCGACACTTCGATGGCGCGGTAGACGTCGAGCCAGCCGTGACCCCAGCGGCGCCAGTCTCGGAACTTCTTGGTGGTGCCGGGGATGGAGAAGCTGGGGCCGCCGAAGTAGCGGTAGTTGGGGGTGATGGCCCCCTCGTTGAGCCCCATCACCGCCATCATGGGCTTGACGGTGGAGGCGGGGGCATAGATGCCCTGGGTGGTGCGGTTCACCAGTGGCCTTGCCGGATCGTTGAGCAGCGCCGAGTAGTTGGCGCTGGAGATGCCGGTCACGAACAGGTTGGGGTCATAGCTCGGGCTCGACTCCATGGCCAGAATGGCGCCGGTATTGGGATCCATCATCACGATGGCGCCCCGGCGGCCGGCCAGCAACTCTTGGGCCTTGAGCTGCAGGCGGATGTCGATGTTGAGGTAGATGTCCTTGCCGGGCTCGGGCGGCTGGAACTTGAGGGTACGCACCACCCGGCCGCGGTTGTTGACCTCGACCTCCTGGTAGCCCGCCACGCCGTGCAGCTGATCCTCGTAGTACTTCTCCACCCCCTGCTTGCCGATGTCCTTGGTGGCGGCATAGTTGGCGAGCTTGTCCTCCTTGTCGAGGCGCTCCACGTCGCGGGTGTTGATCTTGGCCACATAGCCCAGCGCATGGGTGAGGGTGTCGCCAAACGGATAGTAGCGCTTGAGGTAGGCCTCGATGCTGACCCCGGGGTAGTTGTGCTGGTTAACCGAGAAGAGGGCGACCTGATACTCGGTCAGCTTCTCGAACAGGGCCACCGGCTTGAAGCGGCGCTGGCGCTTGACCTCGGCCAGGAACTTCTCCTTGGTTCCCTCCGGCAGCTTCAGCAGGGCGATCAGCTCGTCGGCGGTTTTCTCCAGATCCTTGGTCTCTTCCGGCACTATCTCCAGGCTGTAGACCGGGCGGTTCTCCGCCAGCAGCACGCCGTTGGCGTCATAGATGAGGCCGCGCGGCGGCGCCACCGGCACCACCCGGATGCGGTTGTCGTTGGAGCGGGTCTGGTAGGTGTCATAAGACTCTACCTGCAGGTAATAGAGGTTGCCCAGCAACACCAGCATCAGCACTATCATGCCGATGTAGGCGACCAGGGTACGTCGGAAGAAGAGGCGACCCTCGGCGCTGTGGTCGCGCATCTCGATGCGATTCTTCAGCATGCCGCTACCTTATGACTGTCGAGCAGGTGAGAAACGGGGTGCAGATGTGCATGCTCACGCTCTGTGATTCTGGTTTGAGAGGGGGATGCTGGAATCGTGCATGTCCCACTCTCTGTGATACGGGTATGCGAGGGTGATGCTGGAATAGCGCATGGTTCACTCTCTGTGATACGGATGATTGGTGGTAATGCTCCAGGCGCGATAGAGGCTCTCGGCCACCAGCACCCGCACCAGCGGGTGGGGCAGGGTCAGCGGCGACAGCGACCAGCTCTGTTCGGCCGCAGCCTTGCACTCGGGCGACAGCCCTTCAGGGCCGCCCACCAGCAGGGCCACGTCCCGGCCATCCAGCTTCCAGGCTTCCAGCTGCACGGCGAGCTGCTCGGTGGTCCAGGGTTTGCCGGGAATATCCAGGGTCACGATACGCGAACGACCGGCCGCCGCCAGCATGGCTTCCCCCTCTTTTTGCAGAATGCGGGGGATGTCGGCATTTTTGCCACGTTTGCCGGCGCCGATCTCGACCAGCTCGAACGGCATGTCTTTGGGGAAACGACGACGATACTCTTCGAAGCCATGCTCTACCCAGGCGGGCATCTTGGTGCCCACCGCAATCAACTGGATCTTCATCGTTTATTACACTTGTACTCGGTTATTGCGCATTCACTTGAGCGGTGCCGCTCCAGAGTTTTTCCAGCTGGTAGAAGTCGCGATGCTCATCCTGCATCACGTGCACGATCACCGACCCCAGATCCACCAGTACCCATTCGCCGGTGAGCTGGCCTTCCACGCTTAGCAGATCGAGCCCGGCATGACGGGCTTCGCTGGCCAGATGGTGGGCGATGGCACTGACGTGACGGCTGGAGTTGCCGGAACAGACGATCATGGTGTCGGTGATGCTGGATTTGCCGCGTACATCGAGGGTGATGATGTCGCGGCCTTTCATGTCATCGATCTTGTCGACGATAAAGGCATGCAATTCTTGACCTTGCAATGAGTCTCTCCTGTATTCCGGCGCGCTTTCACGGCGTGAGGGCGGCGGATTATATCATGGTCACTCCCGTTTCCCAGTGCGGCGAAGGGGAGTGGAACAGGGGCCGTGCCCGCTTGGCAAACTCGCCCCCTGTTGATCACTATAGTGCGCGATCCGTGCCGGACAACCGCCGGCCGCGATCGGGTTCATGCCGGCCGGTACAGTCCCTGCTGGCGGATGTATTGCGCCACCGAGGGTGGCAGCAGATAGCGGGGATCCGCGCCTGTCGCCAGCAGCGCCCGCAGACGGGTGGCCGACAGCTCGACCGGCAGATTGTCCGCCAGCCAGATGCGGCCGTGGCGCAGTCGGTGCAGATCCGCCACCTGCCGGCTCTGGTGGCGGGCCAGCAGCTCGGCCACTGCGGCCGGGTAGTCCGGCTGCCAGCCGGGGCGGGTACTCACCACCAGGTGGGCGTAATCGAGCAGCTCCTGCCAGCGGTGCCAGCTCGGCAGGCCGAGCAGGGAGTCCATCCCCATCAAAAAGCAGAGCGGGGTGTCCGGCAGTTCATGACGCAGCTCGATAAGGGTGTCGATGGTCCAGGAGGGGGTGTCCCGCTTGAGCTCCCGCTCATCCACCACGAAGCCCGGGTTTTCCGCTGCCGCCAGGGCGACCATGGCCAGACGCTGCTCACTGGAGCAGAAGGGGCTGGCACGGTGGGGCGGAATATGGTTCGGCAGCAGGCGCACTTCGGCCAGGCCCAGGGCGTCGCGGGCCTCGATGGCCGGGCGCAGGTGACCGATGTGGATGGGGTCAAAGGTTCCCCCCAGAATGCCGATAGGCGGTTTCAACATAGGCTCCCTCCGGCGATGGCGGGGATGTCGACGGGCTGGATCATGCGTCAGATCCCGCCAGCGGCAAGGGGGTGCCATCGCGAAAACCGAGGGCGAGGGTCTGCAGCATCAGCCAGGCCTGCTCGGTATCGAAGCGACGCTGGGCGTCGTCGAGCCGGGCCATCAGTTGCCACAACTGCTGCAGCTTGGCGAAGGGCAGCCGGGTCAACGCCTGTTGAATGAGCTGCTGGCGGCTCTGCCAGATACGCAGGCGCGAGAAGTGCTCCACCAGCGGCTGACCGGCCCTGGCCGCCAGCGCCAGCTCGGTGAGCTGCTCCAGCTCGCGGCACAGGGCCCAGGCCAGCATGCCGGGCTCGGTGCCCTCGGCGCGCAGAGCCAGCAGGATGCGCTGGGCCCGGTTCACCTTTCCTTCCAGCAGGGTGTCGATGAGCTGGAACGGGGTGAAGTGGGCGTGGCGGATGATGGTCTCCTGCAGATAGGCGACGCTGATGGGCTGGGGCGGCGAGAGCAGGGTCAGCTTCTCTATCTCCTGGCTGGCGGCCAGCAGGTTGCCCTCGTAGGAGTGGCACATGAAGTTGACCGCATCCGGCAGCGCCT
This sequence comes from Aeromonas sp. QDB39, assembly GCF_027707585.1. Classification (NCBI taxonomy): domain Bacteria; kingdom Pseudomonadati; phylum Pseudomonadota; class Gammaproteobacteria; order Aeromonadales; family Aeromonadaceae; genus Aeromonas; species Aeromonas sp. QDB39. The sequence goes on from NZ_JAPCIV010000006.1 coordinate 137,961, forward strand.
TGAGGCCGAAGCGCTGGAAGCGGGCGCTCATCCAGCGCGGAAAGAAGCGAGGCTCGGGGTGATTGACCGGCACATAGGTGCCGCTCTGGCTCAGCTTGTCGAACCAGGCTGCCTTCATCTGGGTCTGGTTGAGGCGATTACCGCTCAGGACCAGCAGCAGATCGGGGTGCAGTTGCTTGCCGATCTCGCTGATGCGGGCGGCCAACTCCTTGTCGACCTTGGCCGGCAGCTCCAGCTCGATGATCTGGCGGGCCGAGAACAGGCTCATGGCCTGGCAGGCATCGTAGACCTGATTCCAGTCCAGTCCCTGTTCCACCACGAAGCTGTGGCGCTCATCGAAGCCCTGTTTGCGCGCCACCTGGCGCACAGCGTCGATGGCTTCCAGCTTGAGCAGGGGCTCGTCTCCAAAAATGAGATAGCAGGGCTTGAGCCCTGCCTTGAGATGGTCCGCGAGTTGTTCAGGGTAAATCCGCATCAGAACCTGGCCTGGTTGAGGGGGAAGGATGCACGGTCGATGGCTTGCTCATTCTTGAACAGGGGAGCGTCCCCAAAAATGAGATAGCAGGGCTTGAGCCCTGCTTTGAGGTGATCCGCAAACTGCTCGGGATAGACTCTCATCAAGATACTCGCATCAGAACTTGACCTGGCTGAGCTGACGGATCACCAGGTTGGCGGCCTGCTCCTGCATCTCCTTGCCAAGCTGCTCCTGCTCGCGGGAGGAGGCGAGCGCCGCGTCCGGCTTGTTCAGGAAACTGCGGTTGAAGGCGATGGGGAAGACCTGGGTCGGTTTGCCCGGCATGGAGACGGTGAACTGGGTGTTGTAGCCCAGCACGTATTCACGGGCCTGGCCGATGGAGTCGACGGAGGCGACCTGGCTGGTGCTGCCGACGCCGGACAGGGTCAGCACCGGGATGCCCTCCTTGTCGGCGAGCTGCACGCCGGCCGCCTTGAGGCGGGTGGTGACCAGCCGATAGAAATCGCTCTTGTTGTCACCGACCACCTTCATGGTCATCAACTCGGGCGGGATGGCGGTGCCGCGCATCTGAAAACCGCAGGCCTGCAGTAGCAGGCCGGTCAGCAGTATGGTCAGCCAGCGAGTGAGGGTGGTGCCCATAGAAAATCCTCTTTGCATGAAGTGAAGAGCGGCGGGCGCAGGGCCCGCCGTTATCATCCGTTTGCTGTTACCGCCTGGCAACCAGACGGTCAGTCTGCATGGCCAGGCGGTATGGCATCAGTTGGCCACGATGTTGAGCAGTTTGCCCGGCACGTAGATCACCTTGCGCACGGTCAGGCCGTCGGTGAACTTCTGGACCGAGGCATCGGCCATGGCCAGCTTCTCGACGTCGGCCTGGCTGATCTCGGCCGGCACGGTCAGCTTGCCGCGCATCTTGCCGTTGATCTGCACCACCACCAGCTTCTCGGTCTCGACCATGGCCGCTTCATCGGCCACCGGCCAAGTGGCGTGATCCACGTCGTCGCCCTTGCCCAGCATCTTCCACAGCTCGAAGCCGATGTGCGGGGTGATGGGGTAGAGCATGACCACGACCGCTTCCAGCGCTTCCTGCATCAGGGCGCGATCCTGCTCGTCGCTGCCCAGCTTGGCCAGGTTGTTCATCAGCTCCATGATGGCGGCGATGGCGGTGTTGAAGGTCTGACGGCGACCCACGTCGTCGCTCACCTTGGCGATAGTCTTGTGCAGTTCGCGGCGCACGGCCTTCTGGTCGCCGCTGAGTGCCGCCACATTCAGTGCGGGAGCTACGCCGGCACTGACGTGCTCGAAGGTGATGCGCCACAGACGGCGCAGGAAGCGCTGGGCACCCTCGACGCCGGAGTCGGACCACTCCAGGGTCATCTCGGCCGGCGAGGCGAACATCATGAACAGACGCACGGTATCGGCGCCGTAACGTTCCACCATCAGCTGCGGGTCGATGCCGTTGTTCTTGGACTTGGACATCTTGGTCATGCCGGAGTGGATCACTTCACGACCTTCATTGTCGACGGCCTTGGTGATGCGACCCTTCTCGTCACGTTCCACCTTGACGTCGGTCGGGCTGACCCAGACGTTGCCGCCCTTCTCGTCTTTGTAGTAGAAGGCGTCGGCCAGTACCATGCCCTGGCAGAGCAGGCGCTTGAACGGCTCGTCGCTGTTCACCAGGCCTGCGTCACGCAGCAGCTTGTGGAAGAAGCGGGCGTAGAGCAGGTGCATACAGGCGTGCTCGATACCGCCGATGTACTGATCCACCGGCAGCCAGTGGTTGGCCGCCGCCGGATCCAGCATGCCCTTGTCGTAGTCCGGGGAGCAGTAGCGGGCGTAGTACCAGGAGGACTCCATAAAGGTGTCGAAGGTATCGGTCTCGCGGAACGCTTCCTGACCGTTGTAGGTGGTCTTGGCCCACTCGGCGTCGGCCTTGATCGGGCTCTGGATACCGTCCATCACCACGTCTTCCGGCAGCAGTACCGGCAGTTGATCTTCAGGGGTCGGCACGACGGTGCCGTCGGCCAGGGTCAGCATCGGGATGGGGGCACCCCAGTAGCGCTGACGGGAGACACCCCAGTCGCGCAGACGGAAGTTGACGGTGCGCTTGCCGCAGCCAAGGCTCTCCAGCTTGCTGGCGATGGCATCGAATGCCGGCTGGAACTCGAGTCCGTCGAACTCGCCGGAGTTGAACAGCACGCCCTTGTCGGTGTAGGCGGCGTCGATCACGTTCGGCAGCTCGCCATCGACCGGCTTGATGACCGGCTTGATCTCGAGACCGTACTTGGTGGCGAACTCATGGTCGCGCAGGTCGTGGCCCGGTACCGCCATCACGGCGCCGGTGCCGTAGTTCATCAGCACGAAGTTGGCGACCCAGACCGGCACCTTGCGGCCATCCAGCGGGTGAATGGCGTAGAGGCCGGTGGCCATGCCCTTCTTCTCCATGGTGGCGAGCTCGGCTTCGGCCACCTTGGTGTTCTTGCACTCTTCGATAAAGGCGGCCAGTTCCGGATTGGTCTGGGCTGCCTGCAGCGCCAGCGGGTGGCCGGCGGCGATACCGACATAGGTCACGCCCATGAAGGTGTCCGGACGGGTGGTGTAGACCTCCAGATGCTCAGCCTGACCCTCGATGGCGAAGCTGATGTTGACCCCTTCGGAGCGGCCAATCCAGTTGCGCTGCATGGTCTTGACCATCTCAGGCCAGCCTTCCAGATTGTCGATATCGTTCAGCAGCTCTTCGGCGTAGTCGGTGATCTTGATGAACCACTGGGGGATCTCTTTCTGCTCCACCGGGGTGTCACAGCGCCAGCAGCAGTTGTCCACTACCTGCTCGTTGGCCAGTACGGTCATGTCGTTCGGGCACCAGTTGACGGAGGAGGTCTTCTTGTAGACCAGACCTTTCTCGTAGAGCTTGGTGAAGAACCACTGCTCCCAGCGGTAGTAGTCCGGCTTGCAGGTGGCCAGCTCGCGATCCCAGTCATAACCCAGACCCAGCATCTTCAGCTGGTTCTTCATGTATTCGATGTTTTCGTAGGTCCAGGGCGCCGGTGCCGTGTTGTTCTTGATGGCGGCGTTTTCCGCCGGCAGGCCGAATGCGTCCCAACCGATGGGTTGCAGCACGTTCTTGCCATTGAGGCGTTGATAACGGGAGATCACATCACCTATGGTGTAGTTGCGAACGTGCCCCATGTGTAGACGACCAGACGGATAGGGGAACATGGAGAGGCAGTAGAACTTTTCCTTGTCTACTTTCTCCACCGCCTTGAAGGTTTTCTTGGCATCCCAGTGCTTTTGCACTGCTGGTTCTATGGATTGGGGAACGTATTGCTCTTGCATTGGTGACATCCGGATCTGTGAAATGGATAGATAAATCAGCTGGGAAATCGCAATAGAATACCCATATCCTGCGGCGGCAACAACCGCCAGCGTCCCTCGGGCCTTAAGCCGGGCCTGATCAGGGTTCAGTAGAGGAGTAACGGCCATGGACAAACGTCAAAAAGGGTACGAAGCCTTCATTGCCGAGCTGCAAAAGCAGTGGCAAGAGACAGAACAGTTCCAGGGGGAGCGCCTCAACCGGATGATCGCCAAGGTGCAGGCCTATCTGGAGGCGGCCGGGGATCTGACCCAGGATGAGCTGGCGCTGATCGCCGAGTATGTGAAGCGGGATCTGGGCAACTATGACGAGGGGCGCAAGGATGAGCAGGTGGAGGAGTCCGCCTTCATGCTGGCGCTCAAAGACACCGCCTGGTCCTGGCTGGCGGACGTGACCGACCGCACCCAGGTGGAGTGGCAGGAGCTGGCGGACGAGCTGGAGCACAAAGGCGTCTATCGGGCCGGCGACTGGGTGGGGCTCGGGGTCTTGGTGTGCGATCACTGCGAGTGGCGCCATACCGTGCTACATCCTGAGCAGCTCGGCACCTGTCCCGAGTGCGGGGCCGATGAGTATCACCGTGAGCCGCTCTCCCCCTGAGAACCTGCCCACGCTCTTGCTGCGAGGCCGTGATCAAGGCTCATGTGCTGCTCGGAATCCTCACGTATATCTATACGCTCCGGTTCCTGCGCTGCTCTTCACCTTGCTGACGACCTCTCGTTACAGAGCCTGAATAGGTTCCGATCTGGTATCATTCTGAACAGAAGAGAGGCGCCCTTGGGCGCCTCTCTCATTTATCGGGTTGTACGACTGGGTCAGCCCTTGCGCGCCCAGGGGTGGGCGCGGGGGCGCAGCCCCAGTCCCAGCGCCAGCAGCAGGGCGGCGATGCCATACATGGGCCAGCTGCCAAAGCGCAGGTAGGGAGTTTCGCCGTGGGCGGGACGCACCTCGGTGCGCAGCACACCGGCCTCGAACTGCGGGATCTGGGCGATGATGCTGCCGTCAGTCTCGGTGACGATGGTGATGCCGGTGTTGGTGTCGCGCAGCAGCGGGCGGGCCAGCTCGAGGGCACGCATGCGGGCGATCTCCATGTGCTGCCAGGGACCGATGCTGGTGCCGAACCAGGCGTCGTTGGAGACGGTCAGCAGGAAGTCGGTATCCGGCTGCACGTTGCGGCGCACCTCGTCCGGGAAGATGATTTCGTAGCAGATGGCGGCGGCAAACTTGAGCCCCTTGGCGATCAGGTTCGGTTGCACCTCGTCGCCACGGCTGAAGGAGGACATGGGCAGGTTGAAGAAGGGAGCGATGGGACGCAGCAGATCTTCAAGGGGCACGAACTCGCCGATGGGCAGCAGGTGGTATTTGTAGTAACGGTTCTTGTGCTGGTAGTAGTAAGACTCCTTGCCTTCCGCATCCTGCACCCCCATGCCGAGCACGGTATTGAAGAAGCGCTGCTGCTCGAGATCGTAGTGGATGATCCCCGCCAGCAGGCCGGTATCGTTCACCTTCATCGCCTTGTCCAGGCTCTCCAGATAGTTGCCCATCTCCTTTTCGATGGCCGGGATCGCCGATTCCGGCCAGACGATGATGTCGGCGTCCTGGTTCTCGCGGCTGAGATCCTGATACTTGCGCACGGTCGGCACCAGCGCCTCCGGATCCCACTTGAGGGACTGCTCGATGTTGCCCTGCACCAGCGCCACCTTGACCGGTTCACCGCGGGTCACCCAGTTCAGCTGCATCAGCCCCTGGGCGGCGCCCACTAGGGCCACCGGCACCAGCAGCCAGGCCGGCTTGCGGCTCTGCCAGAGCAGCCAGAGGGCGGAGGCGGTCAACAGCAATGCCAGGGTGATGCCCTGCACGCCGAGGATGGGAGCAAAGCCCTTGAGCGGCCCGTCAATCTGGCTGTAGCCGAACCAGAGCCAGGGGAAGCCGGTCATCACCCAGCCGCGCAGCCAGTCGGCCATCAGCCAGAGCGCCGGGAAGGCGAGCAGCCAGCGACTCCAGTGGCGACCGCTGAAGAAGCGGGCGAAGGCCCAGCAGGCCAGGGTCGGGTAGAGCGCCAGATAGGCCGACAGCCCGGCCAGCAGCACGAAGGCCACCGGCAGTGGAATGCCGCCGAACATGGTCATGCTGACGTGGATCCACCACAGCCCCGGCAAAAACAGCCCCATGGCGTAGCCAAAGCCGCGCGAGGCTGCCTGCTTGGGGTTGGCCTTGTCCAGCAGGGCGTAGAGACCGAGCAGGGAGGGGATCACCAGCGGCCAGTAGTTGAAGGGCGAGAAGGCGAGCACGGCGATGGCGCCACTGGCCATGGCAAACAGGCTGGTCAGGAGTTTTGATTTCACGGGCTGTAATTTCACGGGCGATAAGGCTCGGATTGAACTGCAATGGGTTGAGTGGCCGGTATCTTAACCCGTAAAGGCGGTCAACGGCGAGCCTCCCGGCCGACGGCCCGAAGCGAGGGAATAAAAGGGCGATGACGGGCCCTGTGACTCGTGGGAAGCAGAGGTGGTGTGCGCTCAAACGAACAGCGCCCCGACGGGCGGGGCGCTGTTGGCAAGGGTCAAGGCTTATTGGGCCTCGGACTGGGCCGCGACATGGTTGTCGGGGATCTTCACCTGCAGCTGCTGCAGGCGGCGCTTGTCGGCGTGCATCACCTTGAACAGGTAGCCTTCCAGCTCGATCTCCTCGCCCTTCTTGGGCAGGTGGCTGAAGGCGTGCATCACCAGACCGCCCACCGTATCCACCTCTTCATCGCTGAACTGGGTGCCGAAGAAGTCGTTGAAATCTTCGATCTCGGTGAGGGCGCTGACGGCGAACACCCGCTTGCTGATGCGGCGGATCTCGTCCGGCTCATCCTCGATGTCGTCGAATTCATCGTCGATCTCGCCGACGATGAGCTCGAGGATGTCCTCGATGGTCACCAGACCTGAGACGCCGCCGAACTCGTCCACCACGATGGCCATGTGGTAGCGCTCTTCACGAAACTCTTTGAGCAGACGGTCGACCCGCTTGCTCTCGGGGACGATCACCGTGGGACGCAGGATCTTCTCCAGCTGCAGCGGCTCGCTGGCGTGGTGGCCGCCAAACCCGAACGGCAGCAGATCCTTGGCGAGCAAGATGCCCTCCACATGATCCTTGTCTTCGTTGATCACCGGGAAGCGGGAGTGACCCGACTCGATGATCACCGGCAGGATCTCGTCCACTGGCTGGGATTTCTCGATGGTCACCATCTGGGAGCGGGGGATCATGATGTCGCGCACGCGCAGCTCGGCAATTTCGAGCACGCCCTCGATCATGTCCTTGGTGTCCTGATCGATGAGATCGCGCTCTTCGGCGTCGGCTATCACTTCCACCAAATCGTTGCGGTCTTTTGGCTCGCCCTGGAAGAGTTGGCTGAGTTTGTCGAGCCAGGTTTTCTTCGGCGAGCCGGTACTAGGGTGATCGTCGGTCATTTTCTCTCTTGGTTACTCGTATGAACACACTTGAAATCGTTGTGGCTATATGAGGATGGGCATCGGCTGTTTCAAGACGATGACCATCCGGTTCTTTACTCTTCGTCGTTCAGATAAGGATCGGCGAAACCGAGCTCCTGCATGATGTCGCGCTCGAGCGCTTCCATCTCGTCGGCCTCGTCGTCCTCGATATGGTCATAACCTAGCAGATGCAGACTGCCGTGCACAACCATGTGGGCCCAGTGGGCCATCAGCGGCTTGCCCTGTTCGGCGGCTTCGCGCTCCACCACCTGGCGGCAGATCACCAGATCGCCGAGCAGCGGCAGCTCCAGGCCGGGTGGGGCTTCGAACGGGAAGGAGAGCACGTTGGTGGGCTTGTCCTTGCCGCGATAGGTGAGGTTGAGCTCGTTGCTCTCCGCCTCGTCGACGATGCGCACCGTCACTTCGGCCTCTTGCTGGAAGCCAAGAATGGTGCCGTCGAGCCAGCCCTGCAGCTGGGCCTCGCTCGGCAGGCCGTCGGTGCTGGCACTGGCCAGTTGCAGATCCAGGGTCACGCTCATTGGGCACTCTCTTTGCTGGTGTGGGGGGCGACTTTGTCGGCCGCCTGTTTGGCATCGAACGCCTCGTAGGCCTGCACGATGCGGGCCACCACCGGGTGGCGCACCACGTCCTTGGATTCGAAGAAGTTGAACGACAGGCCGTCGACATCCTGCAGCACTTCCAGCGCGTGGCGCAGGCCCGACTTCTGGTTGCGGGGCAGGTCTATCTGGGTGATGTCGCCGGTCACCACCGCCTTGGAGTTGAAGCCGATGCGGGTCAGGAACATCTTCATCTGCTCGGTGGTGGTGTTCTGGGCCTCGTCCAGGATGATGAAGGCGTCGTTGAGGGTACGACCGCGCATATAGGCGAGCGGCGCCACCTCGATGATGTTGCGCTCCATCAGCTTCTCCACCCGCTCAAAGCCCAGCATCTCGAACAGGGCGTCGTAGAGCGGGCGCAGGTAGGGATCCACCTTCTGGGAGAGATCGCCAGGCAGGAAGCCGAGCTTCTCGCCCGCTTCCACCGCCGGACGGGTCAGCAGAATGCGACGAATTTCCTGACGCTCCAGCGCGTCCACCGCCGCCGCCACCGCCAGATAGGTCTTGCCGGTCCCGGCGGGGCCGATGCCAAAGCAGATGTCGTGGCGCACGATATTGGCGATGTACTGGGCCTGGTTGGGGCTGCGCGGCTTGATGAGGCCACGCTTGGTCTTGACCGTCACCTCCTTGCCATAGGGGATGCTCGGCGCCGGCTCGTCATCCTGCTCCAGCACCCGCGACTCCTGAATGGCCAGATGGACCATGTCGGGGGTGATGTCGGTCACCTTGCCACCCTTGAGCGGCTGGGTTTCCACATAGAGGTGCTTGATGATGACGGCGGCCGCCTCCACCTGGGCCTGCTTGCCCAGCAGCTGGAAGTGGTTGTCGCGGTAGCTGACCTCGACGCCGAGGCGGCGCTCCAGCTGTTTGACGTTGTCATCGAACGGACCGCACAGACTGGCGAGACGCTGGTTGTCGGCGGGTTCCAGATGCAGATTCAGGGTCGAGATGTGTCGGCTCAAAGTGTCCTCGTCTTGACGCGATCCCACCCGGCCGGGGCCGGATGGGGTGAACAGATTAGTGGGGAGTGAAGGCGGCCACGCCCAGCGGGTCCGGTACGTTGTCCGGGCGGCGGGCCAGGATCTCGCTCGGAGCGGTGGCGATGCGCAGGTTCATCTCGTTCTCGCCGCGCAGGAATTTGCCGCGCAGGGAGTTGGGACGCACCTCGGTGATCTCCACGTCGGCAAAGCCGCCGATCAGGGTATGCGGGCCCTCGAAGTTGACCACCCGGTTGTTCTCGGTGCGGCCGCACAGCTGCATGGGGTCGAGCTTGGAGGGCCCTTCCACCAGGATGCGCTGGGTGGAGCCCAGCATGGCGCGGCCAATCTGCATCGACTGGTTGTTGATGACGTGCTGCAGGCGAGTCAGGCGGGCTTTCTTCACCTCCATGTCGACGTCATCAGGCAGATCGGCGGCCGGGGTACCGGGGCGCGGGCTGTAGATGAAGCTGAAGCTCATGTCGAAGTTGATCTCTTCGATGAGTTTCATGGTGGCCTCGAAATCCTCGTCCGTCTCGTTCGGAAAGCCGACGATGAAGTCGGAACTGATGGTGATGTCGGGACGGGCGGCGCGCAGGCGACGGATCTTGGACTTGTACTCCAGCACGGTGTGCGGGCGCTTCATCATGGTCAGGATGCGGTCGGAGCCGCTCTGCACTGGCAGGTGCAGGAAGCTGACCACTTCCGGCGTGTCCTTGTAGACCTCGATGATGTCGTCGGTGAACTCGATGGGGTGGCTGGTGGTATAGCGAATGCGATCGATGCCGTCGAGGGCGGCCACCAGCCGCAGCAGCTCGGCGAAGGTGCAGATGCCGCCGTCGAAGGTCGGGCCCCGATAGGCGTTGACGTTCTGGCCGAGCAGGTTCACTTCGCGCACGCCCTGCTGGGCGAGCTGGGCGATTTCATAGAGCACGTCGTCGAGCGGGCGGCTCACCTCCTCGCCGCGGGTGTAGGGCACCACGCAGAAGGAGCAGTATTTGGAACAGCCTTCCATGATGGACACGAAGGCGGTCGCCCCTTCGGCGCGCGGCTCGGGCAGGCTGTCGAACTTCTCGATTTCCGGGAAGGCAACGTCCACCTGGGCACCGCGCCCTTCCTGCACCTGCTTGATCATGGTGGGCAGGCGATGCAGGGTCTGCGGGCCGAAGACGATGTCCACATAGGGGGCGCGAGTGCGGATGTTGTCCCCCTCCTGGGAGGCGACGCAGCCGCCCACGCCGATCACCAGACCGGGTTTGTTTGCCTTGAGCTTCTTCCAGCGTCCCAGCTGGTGAAACACCTTCTCCTGCGCTTTTTCGCGGATGGAGCAGGTGTTGAGCAGCAAAACGTCTGCCTCTTCGGGCTCTTCGGTAAGCGTGTAGCCATTGCTGGCATCCAACAGGTCGGCCATCTTGGACGAGTCGTACTCGTTCATCTGGCAACCCCAGGTTTTGATGTGAAGTTTTTTGCTCATTGCTTCTCTTGACTTGTTTTGAATGCGGCATGGTCAAAGGACCGGGCATTTTACTCCGCAATCCGGAGACTGCCTAGCGAATATCCAGCCGGCCACGGCCGGAGCGCCGCCGGCGGGCTTCCTGTCGCCATCGGCTTTCTCCTTGATTTGGCGCACTAATTCTCCACACCCTTCACTGTTTCACGGCGCCCCTTGCGGTATCATGTGATCATTCGGTCCGGCTGCGCTTTCCCCTTGCCCGGGCTCACCCCTTGCAGGAATCAAGTTATGGAACAGTGTGATATCGCCATCGTCGGGGCCGGCATGGTCGGCGCCGCCACCGCCTGTCTGCTGGCGGCGCAGGGTCTGTCGGTGCGGGTCATCGAGACCCGGCTGCCGGAGCAATACGCCCCCGAGCAGCCGCTGGATCTGCGGGTCTCCGCCATCAGCCAGGCTTCGGTGGCGCTGCTGGAGCAGGCCGGCGCCTGGCAGCATCTGCAGCAGATGCGGCTGTGCCCCTATCGCCGGCTGGAGACCTGGGAGCTGGACGGCTTCGCCACCCGCTTCAACGCCGCCGACCTCGGCCTGCCCCAGCTTGGCTACATCATCGAGAACCGGCTGGTGCAGCTGGCGTTGCTCAGACGCATGGAAGATTTCCCCAACATCCAGACCCACACCCCGGCGGCGGTGACGAGCCTGCGCCAGGGCGCGGACGAGGCGGTGCTGACCCTGGATGATGGCAGCGAACTGGCCGCCCGCTGGGTGCTGGCGTGCGATGGCGCCGAATCCCACACCCGCAAGCTGGCCGGCATCGGGGTGTCGCGCTTTGAATACCGCCAGCACTGCATGCTGATCAACATCGACACCGACTTCGAACAGGAAGACATCACCTGGCAGCAGTTCACCCCGCACGGCCCGCGCGCCTTCCTGCCGCTGCCGGGCCGGCACGGCTCCCTGGTCTGGTATGACAGCCCGGCCCGCATCCGGGCGCTGGCCACCATGAGCAACGAGGGGCTGGCCGCCGAGGTGCGCCGCCACTTCCCGAGCCGGCTCGGCGGGTTTGCCGTGACGGCCAAGGGGAGCTTCCCGCTGGTGCGCCGCCATGCCAACCACTACCACGCCGGTCGGGTGGTGCTGCTGGGCGATGCTGCCCACACCATCAACCCGCTGGCGGGGCAGGGGGTCAACCTCGGCTTCAAGGACGTGGCCTGCTGGCGCGATCTGCTGCAAGGGGCCGGGGCCGACTGGCATCAGCTGGCGCTGGCCGGGCGCTATGAGCGGCGCCGCCGCCCCGACAACCTGTTGATGCAGTCGGGGATGGATCTCTTCTACGGGGTGTTCAGCAACGAGATAGGCCCGCTCAAGCTGGCTCGCAACCTGGCCCTCAATCTGGCGGACAAGGCGGGCCCGCTCAAGGAGATGGCGCTACGCTATGCGTTGGGGCTGGTTTAAGGCGCGCGGCGCCATCATGAGGGAGCAGGCTGCATGAACAAGGCATTGCTGGTGATCGATTTCATCAACGACATCGCCCACCCGGACGGGCGCATCGCCGCCTCGGCGGCCCATGTGCTGGAACAGGACGCCATCGTGCACGCCAATCAGGCGCTGGCCCATGCCCGTGCCCATGGCTGGCTGGTGGTGCTGATCAAGGTGGGTTTTGACCCGCACTATCTGCTGCAGCCCAAGGGCTCGCCCATGTTTGGCCGGGCTCACCAGTTCGGGGCGCTGTCGCTTGGCGACAGCGGCACCGACTTTCACGTCGACCTCGACGTGCAGCCCGGCGATCTGGTGCTGACCAAGCCCAGGGTCAGCCCCTTCTACGGCACCGCGCTGGAGCCGGCGCTGCGGGCCAATCGCATCGACCACCTCTATCTGTGCGGGGCTGTCTCTTGATCAGATCTTGATCCCCTGCGCCATCAGATCCTTGGCGGCAAGAAAACCCTCCATTTTACTTTGCAGGGCTTCCCAGCCTTCCCAGAGGGCGCCCCAGCTGGCAATCCCGGTTCGCTTGCTGTCCATAAAACCGCCCAGTCTGGCTATCGCCATGTAAGCCCACTGCAAGCTACCTGCTTTCTCTTTGCGCTTGCGTTTTCCCTTGTCCAGATAGCCCAGTAACTGACATTCATCCGAGGTCAGCACCGTTTCTGCGGACTGGCTTTCTACGAACTCCGCTTCCTTTAGTAGCCCTTGCGCCCTGAGTGCTTGCGGCAGGGTGAAGCTTTCTCTGAGCTGTAACAGCCTGACGGCAACAAATGAGAGGATCGACACCATGCGCTCCAGATTATCCGGCTCTTCCATGCGTTGCCTTTCAGCTCCTGCTCCGGTTTTCCATGCCTTATGGAAATCCTCAATCCGCCAGCGATGGGTGTATATGTCGATGACGCGCAAGGCTTGGGCTAGCGACTC